>JBIIHV010000004.1:0-22469 GCA_044235415.1 Ilumatobacteraceae bacterium
AGGTCAAGCACAACCCGATCCCTCGCGACTGGTACCACACCGACTGGGTCGCGGAGCGCACGATCGCATGGCTCGACTCCCTGCCCGCCGACCGCGACTGGTTCTGCTGGATGAGCTTCCCCGATCCACACCATCCGTGGGACCCCCCGCAGTCGGAGCTCGGCCGCGTCGCGTGGCGCGACCTCGACCTCCCCGAGGGTTGGATCGACGACGCAGCCGCGCGCGAACGCAACCTCGACGGGAAGCTGCGCCACTGGCGCGCCTGGTACGACGGCACGTTCGTGTCGAACTACGAGGCGCCGGCGCGCTGGGTGCCCGCGACGCTGACCCCCGACCAGGTGCGCGAGGTGAACGCACTGGTGCACGTCGAGAACGAACTCATCGACGAGGCGCTCGCCCGGGTGCTCCGCGCCATCGACGCTCGCGGCTGGTCGCAGGACCTCGACGTCCTCTTCACCACCGACCACGGCGAGTTCCAGGGCGACCACGGACTGCTCTTCAAGGGTCCGTACCACGTCGACTCGCTGATGCGCCTGCCGCTCGTGTGGGCTCCGGCGCCGTCCGCGGGAACCGCACCCGCGCGCGTCGCAGCTCCCGTGGGCCTCGTCTCGCTCGCCTCCACCTTCGCGCACATTGCGGGGCTGCCGCAGCCGTCGTTCGCCGAGGCTCCCCGCCTGCCGATCGACGACACGGAGGCCGTCGAGCTCGGCCACGAACGGGTGCTCACCGAATGGGACAGCTCGCTCTTCGGCAAGGTCGTCCGGCTGCGCACCATCCATCGCGACGGCTGGACGTGCACCGCCGCACTCGACGGCTCCATGAACCGCCGCGGCGAGGGCGAACTGTACGACCACGCGAACGACCCGCTGCAGCGGGTCAACCTGTGGGACGACCCCGCGCGGCGCTCGCTGCGCGACGACCTGCTGGACGACCTCGCGCGGTCGCTGCCGCCCGAGGTGCTGCCGCGCCGGCCGGTCGACGCGCCGGTCTGACGGATCAGCCGGTCGCGGCCGGCACCTGCTGCGTCACGCAGTGGATGCCCCCGCCGCCGAAGGCGAGGACACCCCCCACCTCGAGCCCGACGACCTCCCGGTCCGGCAGGTACTCGGCGAGCAGCCCGAGCATCTCGTCGTCGTCGGGGTGCCCGCACACCGGCACGATCGCACCACCGTTGCAGAGGTAGAAGTTCAGGTACGGCACCTGCACGGTCCGGCCCGCCACCTCGACGACGGGCAGCACCGGCACCTCGCGCACCACGAGTCCGGCCGACCGGGCGCGCTCGGCGTTCGCCGCCAGCCGCGCGTGGTCGTCGAGCGACCGGTCGGCGCAGCCCTGCACCAGGAGCACGCCCGGCGCGACGAAGGCCGCCACGTTGTCGACGTGGCCGTCGGTGTCGTCGTCCATCGTGAGCCCGTGCTCGAACCAGAGCACTTCGCGTGCCCCGAGCTCCGCGCGCAGGCGGTCCTCGATCTGCGCGCGCGAGAGCGACGGATTGCGGTTCGGGTTCAGCAGGCACTGCTCGGTCGTCGCCAGCCAGCCGCCGCCGTCGACGGTCACCGAGCCCCCCTCCAGCACCATGTCGATGCGGCGCACCCGGTGCCCGGCGGCCTCCGCCCAGCGGCGCCCCACCTGGGCATCGCGATCGTGCGGCACGTACTTGCCGCCCCACCCGTTGAACGTCCAGAGCCCCGCGACGACGCCCGATCCGTCGCGCACGTAGATCGGCCCGGTGTCGCGGAACCACGAGTCGTCGATCGGCAGCTCGAGCACGTCGACCGTCGCCCCGCACGCCTCCGCGGCCTCCGCAGCGCTGCCCGGGTTCGCGATCATCGTCACGGGCTCGAATGCCGACACCGTGCGGGCGAGCGCCGCGTACGCGCGCTTTGCCTCGACGAGCAGCGGCCCCCACAGCGCGTCGCGCGCGGGCCATGCGATGACGGTCCGCTCGTGGGGGGCGAACTCGCCGGGCATCACGGGGCTCACGGGCGCGACGCCGTCCCCCCGCGCCCGTCGAGCGTCAGCAGCGGTCCGTACAGATCGGGCCTGCGGTCGCGAAACAACCCCCACGACAGCCGCATGGCGCGCAGCGCGGCGAGGTCGAACTCGGCGGTGAGAATCGACTCGCCCTCTCGGGGGGCCTCGGCAACCTTTGCCCCCGTCGCGTCGGCGATGAACGACGAGCCGTAGAACGTGATCTCGGTGGCGAGGCCCACCTCGCGCCCGAAGCGGTTCGCCGCCACCACCGGCACGAGGTTCGACGCGGCGTGGCCCTGCATCGCGCGCTGCCAGTGCCCCGACGAATCCCACGCGGGGTTCGGCGGCTCGCTGCCGATCGCCGTCGGGTAGAGCAGCAGCTCCGCGCCCTGCAGCGCCATCACCCTCGCGGCCTCGGGGAACCACTGATCCCAGCAGATGCCGACACCAATGACGCCGTGCGCGGTGTGCCACGCACGGAATCCGGTGTCGCCCGGGCTGAAGTAGTACTTCTCGGTGTACCCCGGGCCGTCGGGGATGTGGCTCTTGCGGTAGGTGCCGAGCAGCGCCCCGTCGGCGTCCACCACCGCGACGGTGTTGAACAGCGCGTTGTTCGCGCGCTCGTACACGCTGATGGGCAACACGACGCCGAGCTCGCGCGCGACCGACTGGAAGCGCCCGATCGTCGGGTGCCCGTCGATCGGGACCGCGCGGGCGAGGTCCTCCGCCCGCTGGTCCTTGCAGAAGTAGTGGCCCTCGAACAGCTCCGGCAGCAGCACGACGTCCGCCCCGCGCGACGCGGCGTCTCGGACGAGCCGCTCGGCGGTGGCGACGTTCTCCGCCGTCACCGTCGACATCTGCATCTGGATGGCGGCGACGATCATCGCGCGGGCGCACCTTTCGATCGGGTGCGGGCGAGCGTAACGCCCGACCTGCTACACCGTCACCCGTGCCGCGCACGGACTTCGACGCCTCGTACTACCGGCGCTTCTACTCCAGCAACCCCGTGCACAACCGGAGGAGCGTTGCCACCCTCGCCTCGGCGGTGCACGCGATGTGCGCGTGGTGGGACGTGCCGGTGCGCTCGGTGCTCGACGTCGGCGCCGGCCCGGGATGGTGGCGCGACTGGTACCGCGAGCAGCACCCCGGGGTGCGGATCACGTCGGTGGACGTCAGCGAGCACGCGTGCCGCGAGTACGGACACCAGCGGCGCGACATCGCCGAGTGGGCGCCGGGGCGGCCGTTCGACCTCGTCGTGTGCCACGGCGTGCTGCACTACCTCGACGACCGTCGCGCCGCACGCGCGATCGCCAACCTCGCCCGCGCCACGCGCCACGTGCTGTACCTGGAGGCGCCGACCGCCGACGACCTCCGCCGCGTCGTCGACCGCGGCGCGACCGACCTCGACGTGCACGCGCGCACCGGCGAGTGGTACCGGTCGCGGCTCGGCCGGCACTTCGTGCAGGCCGGTGCGGGGATGTGGGTCGCGAAGACGGGTGGCGTCGCGCTCTACGAGCTCGAACGCACCCGCTGAGCGCTCAGCCGCCGCGGCTGGCGCGGCCGCCGATCGCCGCCCATGCGCCCGACGTGCACGCGGCGGCGGCGACCGCCTTGATGGCGTCGCCGACGAGGAACGGCGCGACGCCCAGCGAAATGGCGTTGCGCTCACCCGTGGCGAGCGGCACGCCCAGTTCGATGCTCAGCCACGCGCTGCCCAGCGCGTAGACGATCGCCGAGCCCAGCAGCATCGCCGGCAGCGACGTCGCGAAGGACCGGTCCTGGCGGCGCTCGGCGAGCGCGCCCACCGCGGCCGCAGCCGCGACGAAGCCCACGAGGTAGCCGAGCGTCGTGCCGGTGCCGGCATCCCATCCGCCTGTCCCGCCCGCGTAGAACGGCAGGCCGACGAGCCCCATCGCCCAATAGAGACCCATCGACGCGGCGGCGAGGCGCGCACCGAGGGTCGCACCGACGAGGAGCACCGAGAACGTCTGCAGGGTGAGGGGGACCGGCGTGAAGCCGAGCGGGATCTCGACCTGCGCGAGCGCAGCGGTGAGCAGCGCGCCACCGACGACGAGCACCGCCGAGCGCGCACGCACGCGCGGGAAGAGGTCGGACATCACGATCGCGGACGTAGCCATGTCCGCCACGCTACCCGCCCGTTCCCGAACGGCGACCTAGGCGAGGAGCTCGGCGATCTGGATGGCGTTCAGCGCCGCGCCCTTGCGCAGGTTGTCGCCCGAGACGAACAGCGACAGGCCGCGCCCGTCCGGCACGCTCGCATCGCGGCGGATGCGTCCGACGTAGCTCGGGTCACGGCCGGCAGCCGCGAGCGGCGTCGGCACGTCCGTGAGCTGCACGCCAGGCGCGCCACGGAGCAGCTCGACCGCCTCCTCCGGTGAGATCGGTCGCGAGAACTCCGCGTTGATGCTGAGCGAGTGCCCCGTGAACACCGGCACGCGCACGCACGTACCCGACACCCCGAGGTCCGGGATGTGCAGGATCTTGCGGCTCTCGTTGCGGAGCTTCTGCTCCTCGTCGGTCTCACCCGACCCGTCGTCGACGAGCGAGCCGGCCAGCGGCAGCACGTTGAACGCGATCGTGTCCGCGAACTTGTGCGCGGGCGGGAACTCGAGCGCGCCCCCGTGGTAGGTCAACTCGGATGCGCGCTCCGCCGTGGCAGCGGCCTGGCGCGACAGATCGTCCACGCCGGCGAGTCCGCCGCCGCTGACCGCCTGGTACGTGCTCGCCACGAGCCGTACGAGCCCGGCTGCGTCGTGCAGCGGCTTCAGCACCGGCATCGCCGCCATCGTCGTGCAGTTGGGGTTCGCGACGATCCCCTTGCGCGCGTCGCGCACGTCTCCGGGGTTCACCTCCGCCACCACCAAGGGCACGTCCGGATCCATGCGCCACGCGGAGGAGTTGTCGACGACCGTCGCGCCAGCCGCGGCGTAGCGCGCGGCGAGTGCGCGCGACGTCGTCGCCCCGGCGGAGAAGAGCGCGACGTCGAGCCCCGACGGATCCGCCTCGGCAGCGTCCTCGATCGTGATCCGGCGGCCCTCCCACTCGATGACCTGACCCGCGGACCGCGGGGAGGCGAAGCAGCGCAACTCGTCGACGGGGAACCGGCGCTCGGCGAGGAGCACGCGCATCACGCCGCCCACCATGCCCGTCGCGCCCACGATGCCCACCCGCATGTCGGTGGAGGCTACCCGTGCACCAGCAGACGGGCCCGGAGCTCAGGTGCGAGGTTGCCGCCGCACACGATCGTCGACGGTCTGCCACTGCGCAATTCCGGGTGCTCGAGCAGCGCCGCCACGCCGGCCACGCCTGCAGGCTCGGTGACGAGCCCCGCGTGCGCGTGCAGCAGCCGCACCGACTCGAGCAGCGACTCCTCCGACACGAGAACGACGTCGTCGACCGTGTCCCGCATGTCGTCGAGGGCCTCGGGGACCGGTACGCGCACCGCGATGCCGTCCGCCACCGTCCGCACCTCGTCGCGCGCCACGGCTCGTCCCGCGTGCCACGACGCGTGCATCGCGTCCGCGCCCTCGCTGCACACACCCACGACGCGCACCCCGGGGAGGAGGTCGCGGACCGCCCGCCCGACGCCGCTGATGAGAGCGCCGTTGCCGAGCGGTACGACCACCGAGTCGATCCCGCCGCGCCCGCACATCTCCAGCCCGATGGTGCCCGCTCCCTCGGTGATGGCCGGGTCCCGGCCGTCCTCCACGAACCTGGCGCCGGTCGCCTCGCAGTGGCGCTTCGCGGCGGCCTTCGCCTCGTCGAAGTTCGCGCCGTCGAGACGGACGTCCGCGCCGAGGGCGCGCATCCTGGCGACCTTCATCGGGTTCGCGGTCGCCGCGGCGAACACGACGAGCGGCCGACCTGCAGCGCGGCACGCGTGCGCCATCGCCTGTCCGAAGTTGCCCGCGGTCGCGCAGACCAGCTCGCCGTCGGGCGCACCGGCGACGAACCAGTGCGCACCGCGGCCCTTGAAGCTGCGGATGGGGTTGAGTGCCTCGACCTTCAACTGCAGGCGCGCACCGAGCGCCTCCGACAACGGTTCGCACTCGTACTGCGGCGACCCGAGGAACACCGGGTCGATCGCCGCCGCCGCGTCACGGATGCGGCCGAGCGAGATCCTCGTCACGCCACCTCGACGACGAGCCACCAGTGGCTACGGTTCACGCGCTTCATCGGCCCGACGTCGACGCCCTCGTGGTGCACGGTGCGGACCTTGCGGTGCGAGTGCCGCACGGCGATGCTCCGGATCCGGGCCGACGACGCGGGCGTCGCGCGCAGGTGCGCCACGACCTCGTCGGGCGAAAGCCGGTTTGCCTGCCAGCCCAGGCGCGTCGCGAAGCGCATCAGCGACACGCGGCGGCCCACCACCGGCACGCGCCACAGCCGTCGCACCAGCCACCCCAGCGGCACGAGCAGCACGTCGCTGCGCACCCACGAACGGAAGTTGAGCAGCACCGTGCCTCGCGACACCCTGATGGCTTCGTCCACCAGCGAGAGTGCGTCGCTTCGCTCGCAGTGCTGCAGGGTGATGTAGGAGAACGCGACGTCGACCGACCGGTCGGGCAGCGGGACCGATCGTCCGTCCGCAAGGTGCAGCGTGCGCAGCCGCTCCGGCCGGCCGTGGCGCGACACGGTCTCGCGGCAGCGCTCGAGGAAGGCCGCATCGATGTCCGCGGCGTGTACCGAACCGAACCGCTCGGTGAAGGCAGCCGTCATCCGGCCGATGCCACTGCCGATCTCCAGCAGCGCCATGTCCCGGGTGCGCTCCGGCCCGAGGCCGAACTGGTCGAGGTAGCGCGCCACCTCGCGGCGCCCGGTCTCGACGAACTGCTCGAGCGACGCGCCGCGGCGGTTGTCGAACACCCATCCCGTGCTCGCGACGACTTCGTCGGCGGTGAGCCCGGAGTCGGTGCGGTTGCCGGCGCTCCGCCAGGGCACGAACTGCGCCCTCCGACGGTCGGACTCGGCCATTACGTGCGCTCCGGCAGCGGTGCCGAGTAGTCGGAATCGGCATCCAGCCCGAACGCCGTGTGCAGCGCGACGATCGCCGTGTCGAGCGCGGAGCGCTCCACGACGACGGAGATGCGGATGGTGCTGGTCGAGATCATCTCGATGTTGACGCCGTGGTCGGCGAGTACCCGGAACATCCGCGCCGCAACACCGGGGCTCGTCTTCATTCCGGCGCCGACCAGCGACAGCTTCGCGATCTGCGCATCGGTGTCGACGCCCTTCGCCCCGACCTCCGCCCCGACCCGCTCGAGGATCGGCTGTGCAACCGCAACGTCGCCGGCGGGCAGGGTGAACGAGATGTCGGTCGTGCCGTCGACCGAGGTGTTCTGCACGATCATGTCCACGTTGACGTTCGCCTGCGCGAGCGACTCGAAGAGCAGGGCCGAGACGCCGGGGCGGTCGGGCACGCCGAGCAGGGTCATCTTCGACTCGCCGACGTCGTGCACCACCCCCGAGATGATCGGTTCCTCCATCGCTCTCCTCCCCTCGTCGCCGGACACCCACGTCCCCGGTTCCCACGCGAAGCTGGACCTCACGTGGATCGGCACGCCGTGGTTCCTCGCGAACTCCACCGAGCGCAGTGCGAGCACCTTGCTTCCCGCACCCGCCATCTCGAGCATCTCGTCGAAGCTCAGCCACGACAGCTTCCGCGCACGCGGCACCATCCGCGGATCGGCGCTGAACACCCCCGTCACATCCGTATAGATCTCGCAGGAGTCGGCCCGCAGCGCGGCGGCAAGGGCGACCGCCGTGGTGTCGCTGCCGCCGCGGCCGAGCGTCGTGACCTCCTTGGCGGTGCTGACGCCCTGGAACCCCGCGACGACCGCGACCTTGCCCTGCGCAATGGCCTCGCGCACCCGGTCGCCCTTGATCTCGAGGATCTTCGCCTTCGTGTGCGAGGTGTCCGTGATGATGCCCACCTGGCTGCCCGTGAAGCTGACTGCATCGCACCCGAGGTCGAGCAGCGCCATGCAGAGCAGCGCGCTCGAGATCCGCTCGCCGGTGGTGAGCAGCATGTCGAGCTCGCGCCCGCTGGGGTTCGCCGACACCTGCCGGGCGAGGTCGAGCAGGTTGTCCGTCGCCTTGCCCATCGCCGACACCACGACCACGACGCCGTCGCCGTCCGCCCTCGTATCGGCCACATGACGGGCAACCCTGCGCATCCGGTCGGGGTCGGCCACCGACGTGCCGCCGAACTTCTGCACGACGAGACCCACAGGTTCGTCACGCTAGTCCTGCACAGCGGAGCGCGGGTATCCTGACGGCGCTATGGGAACCGACAAGCGCATGCGCCAGAAGGAGAACCGCCGGCTCCGGCGCGACACGATCGACCGCATGAAGAAGCGCAGGCGGGTCCGCCGCATCGTCACCAGGGTCGGCGCGCTCGTGATCGTCGTGGTCGGTGTCGTGGCGCTGCTCGCCAGGCCGTGGGAGTCGTCGGAGGATGTGCTCGTGTCCGACACGTCCGTCGAGGTCCCCGCCGATGGCACGGTCGCGCCGGGCGAAACCGTCGCTCCGGACACCACGACCACGACCATCGCCGGTCGCGCCATCACCGGCGAGACGCCGTGCCCCGCGACCGACGGCTCCGAGGAGCGCGCCGGCAGCTTCGAACAGGCGCCCCCCACGTGCATCGACAAGGGAGGGTCGTACGTCGCGATCGTGACGACCAACCTCGGGCAGTACACGATCGAACTCGACGCAGAAGCCGCACCGAAGACCGTCAACAACTTCGTCGTCCTTGCCCGCTTTGGCTACTTCGACGGCACCTCCTGCCACCGGGCCATCCCCGACTTCATGGTCCAGTGCGGCGACCCGACCGGCACGGGATCCGGCGGCCCCGGCTATCGGTTTGACGACGAGCTGCCGAAGGCCGGCGCGTACACGGTCGGCGGCGTGGCCATGGCCAACGCCGGCCCGGACACCAACGGCAGCCAGTTCTTCGTCATCACCGGTCAGGACGGCGTCAACCTCCCGCCGTCGTACTCGCTCTTCGGCCGTGTCACCGATGGCCTCGACACGACGCTGCCGGCGCTGAACGCGGCGGGCAACCCGAACTCGAACGGCGTGCCGCCGCTGCAGCCGATCGTCATCGAGTCGGTGCGCATCGTCGAGGGCCCCTAGCCCCCGACGAGGGTCGTCAGGCGGCCGGCAGGTCGCCGTGCACCGTCACTGCGCCGTGCACGGTCCACGACCCGTCGCGCCGCACGAGCGCCGAGCCGGTCGGCAGCTCGACGACGGGGGTGTTCGCAAGGTGCAGCGACCGCTTCAGGCGCTCGCGTCCCCACCGCTCCGACTCGGTGATGAGGGCGAGTCCCCGCACGAGGCCGAGACCGAGCGCGAACGCGCCGCCGCGGGGATCGACCATCGGGTCGCACAGCGCCGCCGCGCTGCCCGCCACCGCCACCACGAGCGGGCACGCCACGATCGCCTGGAACACCGGCGTGTGCATCACCGTCGAACGCAGGTGGATCGGGGAGTCGCCGACGACCCAGACGGCCGCCGCATCGCGGATGATCCGGGCGTTCGACTCGTCGAGCGCATCGGCGCGAACATAGACGGGGCACGGCACCACGTCGGCGCCGTGCCGGGCGCCCCACTCGACCGCAGTTCGCACGAGATCGCCCGGCCGCTCGAAGGCGTCGGCGGTGGGCAGCACCGCGACGGGTCCACCAAGGCCGCGAAGGAGGTCGGCATCGAGGTCGTCGTTCGAGACGAACGGCCCGCCACCCTGCAGCACCACCACCCGCTCCACGGAGCGCACGATACCCATGGACCCGCCGGCGCACGCGGGACGACCAACTAGCGTCGTCGCATGCCGGACGAACATCTCACGATCGGAATCTGCGGGTCGGGCACCATGGGTGCCGGCCTCGCCGAGGTCGCGGCCCGCGCCGGGATGTCGGTCATCGTCCGCGGACGCAGCGACGATTCGAACGCGAAGCTGGTCGCGACGTTGACGGCCAGCATGGCCCGACAGGTGGCGAAGCAGAAGCTCGTGCAGGACGACATGGACGCCGCGGTTTCGCGGGTTCGTACCACGACCAGCATCGGACACCTCGAGCAGTGCGACCTGGTGATCGAGTCGATCGTCGAGGACCTCGACGCGAAGCTCGGGATCGTTGCGGAGCTCGGCGCGGTGCTGAAGCCCCACGCGATCGTCGCCACCAACACGAGCACGCTCTCCGTCGAGGCGCTCGCCCAGCGCTCCGGCCGGCCGGACCGGACGGTCGGCATCCACTTCTTCAATCCCGCGACGACGATGCCCCTCGTCGAGGTGGTGCGCGCAGCGTCGACCTCCGACGAGACCGTCGCGGCCGCCGAGTCGTTCGCCCGTCGGTGCGGCAAGGAGCCGGTGCACGTGCTCGACCGACCCGGCTTCATCGTGAACGCGCTCCTCTTTCCGTACCTCAACTCCGCGGTGAAGATGCTCGAGGCGGGCACCGCGTCGATGCCCGACATCGACGCCGCGATGAAGGGCGGCTGCAACCATCCCATGGGCCCCTTCGAACTGCTCGACCTCGTGGGACTCGACGTCGCCGTGAGCATCCTCGGCGCACTGCACCGAGGCTTCGGCGATCCGGCGATGGAGCCCGCACCCACGCTGCGCGCGCTCGTGGCGGAGGGGAAGCTCGGGCGCAAGACGAAGCAGGGGTTCTACTCCTACTGAACGGCGCCATGGACCCCGGCTGCGGATCCGGTGGATGGGAGCGCGCACCCCGGCCGGTGCCGCCATGCCATTGGACGTTCCCCTCCGCCGACGACATGCCCGACGCCGACCTCGTCGCCACCGGCGCCGATCTCGAACCGTCGACGCTCATCGAGGCGTACCGGCAGGGGATCTTCCCTATGCCGCTGAAGGAGCCGCGGAGCGGCTCCTTCAGCTCGCCGCTTCGCAGGCCGCTGAACGAGCCGCGCAGCGGCTCCTTCAGCTCGCCGCTTCGCGGCGCACAGAACGCCCGGCGGCGGGAGGGCGTCATGGGTTGGTGGTCGCCGGTGGAACGCGGCGTGCTCGTGCCCGACGAGCTCCACGTGACGCGGTCGCTGCGCCGCAGCGCACGGCGCTGGACCGTCACCATCGACCAGTCGTTCACCGAGGTGGTGACGCAGTGCGCGGTGCAGCCCCGCCGGGGAGCGTGGATCTCTGTGGAGATCCTCGACGCATACGTCCGGTTGCACGAACTCGGGTGGGCCCACAGCATCGAGGCGCGCGACGACACGGGGCGCCTCGTCGGCGGCCTGTACGGCGTGCGGATCGGACGGCTCTTCGCCGGCGAGTCGATGTTCCACCTCGAGCGCGACGCGTCGAAGGTGGCCCTGGTGCACCTCGCCTCGCTGATGTCCGGCGACGGCCCCTCGCTGATCGACGTGCAGTGGGCGACGCCGCATCTCGAGTCGCTGGGGGTCGCGACCGTCCCGCGCCACGAGTACCTCCGTCGCCTCCCCTCCCTCGTCGACTCGTAGCCTGTGCCCATGCGGCGCGACGACCCGTGGATGATGCGCACATATTCCGGGCACTCCACGGCCCGCGCATCGAACGCGCTCTACCGGTTGAACCTGTCCAAGGGCCAGACCGGGCTGTCGATCGCCTTCGACCTCCCGACCCAGACGGGGTACGACCCCGACCACGTCCTCGCGCGGGGCGAGGTGGGCAAGGTCGGCGTGCCGGTTGCCCACCTCGGGCACGTCCGCACGCTGCTCGACGGAATCCCGCCGGGCGACATGAACACGTCCATGACGATCAATGCCACTGCGCCGTGGCTGCTGGCGCTCTACGTCGCGCACGCGGAGGAGCAGGGCGTCGCGGCGTCCTCCCTGCGGGGCACCGTCCAGAACGACCTGCTGAAGGAGTACCTGTCCCGCGGCACCTACATCCTCCCGCCCGAGGCGTCGCGCCGCCTGATCGTCGACACGATCGCGTGGTGCGCCGCGCATGCGCCGAAGTGGAACCCGATGAACGTCTGCTCGTACCACCTGCAGGAGGTCGGCGCGACGCCGGTGCAGGAGATCGCGTACTCGCTTGCGAATGCGATCGACGTGCTGGATGCGGTGCGTGCGAGCGGATCGGTCGAACCGGACCGGTTCACGCAGGTGTTCGCATCGATGTCGTTCTTCGTCAACGCCGGCATCCGCTTCGTCGAGGAGGCCTGCAAGATGCGGGCGTTCTGCGCGCTGTGGGAGCGGATCGGCCGCGAGCGCTACGGCGTGACGGACGAGCGCGCGCTGCGCTTCCGGTACGGCGTACAGGTGAACTCCCTCGGCCTCACCGAGTCGCAGCCGGAGAACAACGTCCAGCGGATCGTCCTCGAGATGCTCGGGGTGACGCTCTCGCGCTCGGCCCGCGCGCGCAGCATCCAGCTGCCGGCCTGGAACGAGGCGATGGGACTGCCGCGGCCGTGGGACCAGCAGTGGTCGCTGCGGATGCAGCAGGTGCTGGCGTTCGAGACCGACCTGCTGGAGCACGGCGACATCCTCGACGGGTCGAAGGTCGTCGAGGCCCGCACCGCCGAGCTCGCCGGTGCGGCGTGGTCGGAGATCGAGGGAATCGTGGCGCGGGGCGGTGCGTACGCGTGCGTCGAGGAGATGAAGGGCCAGCTGGTGCGCTCGATGGTCGAGCGGACGCGCCAGATCGAGTCGGGTGGGCGCACCGTGATCGGCGTCAACCGCTTCACCGAGTCCGAGCCCTCGCCGCTCTCGGGGAGCGACCAGATCCTCGAGGTCGACCCCGCAGTGGAGGCCGAGATGGTCGCCGACATCGAACGATGGCGCTCGTCGCGCGACGGAGCAGCCGTCGCGCGGGCACTCGACGCGCTCCGCGACGCGGCCCGTGGACGCGGCAACGTCGTCGCAGCATCGATCGAACTCGCCCGCGCGGGTGGGACGACCGGTGAATGGGGCGGCGCGCTGCGCGAGGTGTTCGGCGAGTACCGCGCGCCGACCGGCGTCGGTGCCGCGCTGGGCCGGCGGAGCGACGACCTCGCCGCGCTCGCCGAACGGCTGCAGCGCCTACCGGGTGGTCCGCCGAGGCTGCTCGTCGCAAAGCCCGGGCTCGACGGCCACTCGAGCGGCGCCGAGCAGATCGCAGTCGCCGCGCGCGACGCGGGGTTCGAGGTCGTGTACGCCGGCATCCGCCTGACGCCGGAACAGATCGCCGCGTCGGCGCGCGACGAGGACCCCGACCTCATCGGACTCTCGATCCTGTCGGGATCGCACCTGCAGCTCGTGCCCGAGGTGATCGAATGCCTGCGCGCCGAGGGGGTGGATGCACCCGTCGTGGTGGGCGGCATCGTGCCCGAGCACGACGCGGCGCGGCTGCGCGGGCTCGGCGTCGCCGCGGTCTACACGCCGAAGGACTACGACGTGTCGCGCATCATCGGCGAGCTCGCCGACCTCGCCGAGCGCTCGCGCGCCTGAGCCGACCCGGCGGTCGCCCGGGTCAGGGCGCCATCGTCGTGGGCACCGGCACCGGCACGAACCCGGTCGCAGGCGGCAGCTTCAGCTTGCGGCCGTAGTCGAGGGCGTCGGGGTTGTTGATGCCGTTCATCTCCATCAGCAGCCGCATGTCGACCTGGTTCTTCTCGGCGATGCGGAACAGCGTGTCGCCGCGCTGGACGACGTAGATCAACGGCTCGACGTAGATCGTCGTGGTCGTCGTGGGCGTCGTCACGGGCACCGTCGTCGGAACGGGGTTCGACGCGGCCGACTCGCTCGCGATCATGATGACCAGCGACGACGCGCCCGTCACGACTGCCGTCACGAACAGGAGGATCTGCAGCGCACCACGGAACGGCATCGTCGTCCCGAGGCTATGCCGCCCTGCGGGCGGAGAGGGCGTCGATCCGCGCCCGGTTGTGCCGCGCGATGACGATGCACGGCACGTTGCCGACGACCGATAGGGCGACATTGACCGCCCACCACCGCGGCGGGTTCCACGCTGCGAGCGGCAGCATCAGGCCGAGCATCCAGAGGTGCACGCGCTCCGCGCGCAGGCTCTCGGCCGCGAACCGGCGCCAGCCGCCCTCCCCGCGGTCCGGCAGCCGGCGCTTGGAGAGTCCGCCGAACCACGTGCCTGCGTCGGGCACGAGGTCCTTCCACAGGTGCACGCGGAACCACCGCCGGTGGAACCGGCCACCGGCCTCGGCCGCGCGCAGCCGCGTGAACGGGCCGGGCACCTGCAGCCGCCCGACGGGCAGGCGCGCGTGGTACCAGCCGATGGCCACCCCGCCGAGCACCCACACCCCCACGTCCAGCACGAGGACGGCGCCGGGATCGAGCTCCACGACCATTCGGACAGTGTGCCGACTACCGTTGTCTGCCATGCAGTCGTGGCTCGTGGCCCTCGTCGCGTTTGCCGCGATGGAACCCGTCACCTACGCCGCCCACCGGTGGCTGATGCACGGGCTCGCCGAGCGCCTGCACCGCAGCCACCACCGCAACGCCGCGCGCGCCACAGCCGAGCGCTGGGAGGCAAACGACATCTTCCCGCTCGCGTTCGGTGCCGTGGTGGTGGCGCTCATGGCGGCGGGGTTCAACGTCGCCGGCTGGGGCGTGCTCGTGCCGGCCTGCATCGGAATCACCACCTACGGCACCGCGTACGCCGCGGTGCACGACCTCTACATCCACCGCCGCTTCATCCGCAGCACCCGTCGCCTGCCCGGCCTCGAGCGGCTCGCCGAGGCGCACCGCACTCACCACCGCACCAACGGCGAGCCCTACGGCATGCTGCTGCCGGTCGTGCCGCGCACTCAGCGCAGCGGGTTGCGCCCGTCCCACGAGCCCGTCGACGCGTAGGGCTCGAACCGGGCGAACATCTCCTCGCCGTACCAGCGCTCGGCGCGGGTACGGCGCACGGCCTCGCGGTGCGGCGTCGAGCTCGACGCCCAGGCAACCGCGTCGTCGAGCGAGCGCCACAGACTGAACGTCCCGAGCCGTCCGCGCGGCGCCTCGCCGATCCCCACGACCGCGAGCAGCCCGTCGGCGCCGCGCAGGCTCTGGTCGACCGGCCGGCCCGCGCGGCCGAACGGGCGCCACGCGGCCGTGCGCACGTGCGCGCGCGTGACGACAGCGAGCGGCCCGTCGTCGGCGCCCCGCTCGAGCACGTCGGGCACCGCGACGCCGCGCCACGTACCGTGGCCGCCGCGCGAGCGCAGCATCGTGCTCCAGTGTTCGTCGGCGGCCTGCCACTCGAGCGCAAGCGGGTGCACCGCGCAGAACTCGCGGCACGCCGACTCGTCCGACCACACCGCGAAGAGCGCGGTACGGCGCAGGTCGGCACCTGGTGCGGTTGCGCTGCCGCGGCCGGTGCCGAGGAGCCGCCAGAACTCGAGCCCCGGGACGCGTGCCAGCGCTCGCCGGTCGAGTGCGAGCCGCGACAGCGCCGAGGCGGTCCCCGGCCAGCGCGACAGATGAAACGACGCGACGCGGCCCACGACCGGCCATAGTTGCACGCGTGTCGACGGCGGGCCCACTCGTTGCGCTGGTCGTGGCGGCGTACCTCGCGGGCTCGGTACCCGTCGCCAACCTGGTCGCGAGGCGCAGGTCGTCCACCGACCTCCGCACGGTCGGCGACCGCAACCCGGGCTATTGGAACGCGAAGTCGCAGCTCGGTGCGCGCGCGGCCGCGCCGGTGCTCGTCGGCGACGTGGTCAAGGCCGCGCTCCCCGTCCTTGCCGCGCGCGCACTCGGGCTGCCGTGGTGGGCGTGGTACGTGGTCGCGCTCGCGGGCATGGTGGGACACGCGTGGCCGGTGTTCGCCCGCTTCCGCGGCGGGCGAAGCGTGCTCGCATGGGTGGGCGGCACGGTCGTCGTGGCACCCGTGTCGGCCGCGCTCGCCATCGCGCTGCTGGGAGCAACGTGGCTCGCCCGCCTCGGGTTCGTCCGCGCGGTGCGCATCGCGGTGGTCGCGTTCCCGTTCATCCAGTTCGCCGTCGAAGACCGGTGGCGGACGGCCGCAAGCGGCGCGCTGATGACGTTCGTCGGGTTGCGGTTCGCCACGGCGGCCCTCGCGGATCGGCGCCGCGCTCAGGCGTAGGTGCGGTCGCGCCAGCGCTCGGGGCGCCGTAGCACCCGGCGCGCCACACCGGCCACGAGGCTGCACCACGCCACCACGTCGGCGAGCGGCGACGACCAGTACCACGGGCCCCCGCGCTCGTAGGCGCGCCGCGTTCCGGCGAGCGTGCCCAGGCGCACCGCCACCAGTGCGAGCGGGAGGGCGACGTGCACGATCGAGGCGCCCGACACAACCGCCGCCGCCAGCGCCACGGGGGGCGCCACCTGCGCGACGGCGACGAGCACCAGGTGCCACACGAGCGCCACGGGCCGCACCGCGCCGGCGAGCGACAGCGACCGGCCCCACCCGCGCCACGTCGTGGCGAGGGTGTCGTACATCTGCACGGTGAGCAGCGACGTCGCATCGACGAGCCGTGTCGGCCATCCGCGACGCGTGGCAGCCGCCACGAGCGCCACGTCCTCCACCGTCGAGCCGCGCACCTCGCCGAGCAATTCGACGAGGTCGCCGCGCCGCATCGACATGCACTGGCCGTTGGCAAGCGGACTGCCGCCACGGCGGCCGGCCGGCCCGAAGCGCACCACGAGCGTCGTCAGCATCGCGGCGTGCAGCCAGCGGGACGGCCCGGTCGGGCAGCGGAACCGACCCGCGGCGGTCGCCACCCGCACGCCATCGCGCTCGAGACGAGCCACCAGTGCGCCGGGCAGCCGCGGATCGGGGATTGCATCGGCGTCGAGGGTCACCACCCACTCGCCCCGTGCAGCCGAGGCACCCTGGTGCAGGGCCCACGCCTTGCCGACCCATCCCGCAGGGAGCGGAGCGCCTGCCAGCACCGTCGCGCCATGTGACCGTGCGACGTCGGCCGTGCCGTCGGTCGACTCGTCGTCGACCACGAGCACCTCGACGACACCCGGTGCATCGCGCAGCGGGGCGAGGCACCCGGCGATCCGTGCGGCCTCGTTGCGCGCCGGCACGACGACGGAGATCCGTCCCGCGGCGTCGTCACCGTCCCCGGCGTGGAGCGGCCGCTCGGCGCGCGCCGCCATCCACGTCGTGCGCAGCATCGTGGCGAGCACCGCGCACTGCAGTACGAGCCACCATCCGCCGGGCCACCAGTCCTGCGGCGCCACGCGCGCAACATAGCCTGTGGGCCGTGCGCGTCCTCGCTGCGGTCGACAAGTTCCGCGGCACCGCCACCGCCAAGGAGGTCGCTGCGGCGATCGGACACGCGTGCTGGGACCTCGGTCACGACTGCACCGAGGTGGCGCTGGCCGACGGCGGCGAGGGCACGCTCGACGTGCTCGGCGGACCGAACCGTCGCACGAAGGTGACCGACCCGCTGGGACGTCCCGTCGAGGCGGAGTGGCGCCTCTCGCAGGGCACTGCAGTCATCGAGATGGCGCGGGCGTCCGGCCTCGTGCTCGTGGGCGGCAGCGCGAACAACGACCCGATGGCGGCGTCCACCGTCGGCACCGGCGAGTTGATCGACGCGGCGCTGAACGACGGCGCGAAGCGGATCATCGTGTGCGTCGGCGGTTCGGCGACCGTCGACGGCGGGCTCGGCGCGATCCGGGCGATCCGCTCCGCCGCACGGCTGCGCGCGGTCGACTTCGTCGTGGCGTGCGACGTCCGCGCGGCATTCACCGACGCGGCGCGGCTCTTCGGGCCGCAGAAGGGCGCGTCGCCGGCACAGGTCGAGATGCTGACGCGCCGGCTCGAGCGGCTCGCCGACGACTACCGGCGCGACTATGGCGTGGACGTCGACTCACTGCCGGGAGCAGGCGCTGCGGGCGGACTCGCGGGCGGTTTGGCGGCGCTCGGCGCGCGGATCGTCGAGGGGTTCGACGTCGTCGCGGAGGAGGTCGGTCTCGACGAACTCGCGGAGTCGCACGACCTCGTCGTCACCGGTGAGGGCTATCTCGACGCGGAGAGCTTCGACGGCAAGGTGGTCGGGGGAGTGCACGACACGTGCGCGCGCGCCGGACGACCCGTCGCGGTCATCTGCGGAGCGGCCGACGTCGACGCGCGCCGCGGCTACGACGTGACGACGCTCGTCGAGACGTGCGGGCAGCGGGACGCGTTCGACCGCACCGCGTGGTGCATCGAACAGGTCGCGCGGGACGTCGTGACCCGGCTCGCCGGATCCGACCGGCGCGGCTAGCCGGCGACCGTCGTCGTGGTGGTGTCGGCGCCGACCGGCGCGACCGTCGTCGCCACCGGAGCGGCGGGCGCAGCTGCAGGCAGCGGCTTGCCCGCGAGGTCGGTGCCGAGGAGGATGAGGATCGTCGCCTCGCCGAGCCCGCCGGTCTCCGTCGGGATCGGCGTCGGCATCGTCGCCGTCGCAACGCCGCCCAGAGCAGATGCGACCACCGCGGCGGCCTCCTCCGAACCGGGGAGGAAGTACACGACGGTCGAGTTCAGCTTGGGAGTGATCTCGCTGGAGTTCAGGGCCGGCTGCACGATGAAGCCGCGCGCCTGGAGCTCTGTGGTGAGCTGACCGGCGCTGCCGGCCACCTTCGAGGCGTTCGCAATCTGGATCTTGAACGCCGAATAGGGGAGCGTCGTGGGCGTGGTCTCGACGGGGATCGTCTCGACGGGGATCGTCGTGGTCGCCTCGACCACGATCGGCGCGATCGTCGGGGCGGCGCCGCCACTGGTGACGTCGTTGAGGATGAAGTAGCCGAGCGCCACGGCGAGGACCGCCACGAGGACGGACAGCACCATGTTCGCGCCCGATGCTCGGGCGACGGGGGCGGGTCGGACCTTCCTGGGGGGCTGTTCCTGACTCACGCCAAAATTGTACCGGCGACCGGCTGCGATGGGACGGCGAGCCGGGTGTGGGGATTGAACCCACGGCCTACCGCTTACAAGGCGGTTGCTCTACCGCTGAGCTAACCCGGCGAAAATTATCTTCCGGCTCCGCGTGGTTCGGCGGCGCAGTCGGAGCACCGAGGCTATCCGTGCCCGATCGACGGGTCCGAGGGACGGACGACCGTCACGCACGCCGTGCGCGGACGACCTCATAGACCGCGAGCGCCGCTGCGGCCGACACGTTCAACGACGAGAGCGACCCCGCCATGGGAATTCCCACCACCTGATCGCACCGCTCGCGCACCAGACGGGACAGACCCGCCCCCTCTGCGCCGAGCACCAGGCACAGCGGCTCGCGGGCCAGCGAGCCGAGGTCGAACAGCGACGTCGATCCGCCGTCGTCGAGCCCGACCACCCACAGTCCGGCCTCCTTCATCTGGCGCAGTGCCGTCGGCAGGCCGGCGACCAGCGCCATCGGCACATACTCGGCTGCCCCCGCCGCGGCCTTCGCGACCGTCGGGGTGACGTGCACCGCGCGGTGCCGCGGCAGCACGACGCCCCGCACGCCCGCCGCCTCGCAGCAGCGCAGGATCGCGCCGAGGTTGCCGGGGTCGGTAACGCCGTCCACCGCCACGACGAAGGGCGGGCCGTCGTCGGTGGAGACGAAGTCGGCGAGGTCGGCCTCGGGGATCTCCTCCGCGCGCGCGAGCACGCCCTGCGGCGCCTCGCTGCGCGCGTCGCGCTCGAGGTCGCGCCGCGGCACGCGGCGAACCGGCACGCCGCGGTCTCCCGCGAGCATGATGATGTCGTCGATCGCCTCGCCGCGCTCGACGTCGCTCGCGACGAGCACCTGGTGCACGCGGCGCCGACCCGCGAGCAGCAGCTCGCGCACCGCCTGGCGACCCTCGATCTGCGCGCCACCCAGCGAGTCGCGGCTCGCCTTCGTCGCGGGACGCGCGGCGCGCGGACGGCCGGTACCGCCGCCGCGGGATGCACCGCCTGCTCGCGACGAGGTGCCGCTCCCCCGCGGCGCTCCGCCGCCGCGGGATGCACTGCTGCCACGCGGTGCGCCGCCCCCACGTGATGCACCGCCCCCGCGCGCAGACCCGCTGCGGCTGGACGCACCCTTCGCACGGCCGCCGCCGCGCTTTGCGCCGCCGCCACCACCCGAACGCGGCCTGCTCACGGCACGTCCACCAGTGCGACGGCCGTGCACATGACGCCCTCGCCGCGGCCGATCGCCCCGAGCCCCTCGGCACGCCGGCCCTTCACCGTCACCGGCGCGCCGACCACGGCGGTGAGCCGGCGCTGCATCTCGTCGCGGTGCGGCGCGATGCGCGGGCGCTCGCACACGACGGTGCAGTCCACGTTGCCCACCGTGCAGCGGCGCTCGTGCAGCATGGCCATGACCTGCGCGAGCATCTCCATCGAGTCGGCCCCCTTCCACCTGGGGTCGGTGTCGGGGAAGTGCTGTCCGATGTCGCCGAGTCCCGTGGCAGCGAGCAGTGCGTCGGTGACGGCGTGCGCGACGGCGTCGGCGTCGCTGTGGCCGAGCAGCCCGCGCTCGCCCTCCATGCGCACTCCACCCAGCACCATCGGCCGGTCGTCGTCGGCGAAGCGGTGCACGTCGTATCCCTGTCCGATCCGCAGCACCGTCAGACCTCCGTGCCTGCGGCCGTGCGGGCCCACTCGAGGTCCTCGGGTTCCGTCAGCTTGCGGTTGATGCGCTCACCCGGCACCGTCACGACCGACCCACCTGCGGACTCGACGAGCGCGGCGTCGTCGGTGCCCTCCGGGGAGCCCTCGTGCGCGCGACGGAGCACGTCGGCGCGGAACGCCTGCGGGGTCTGCACCGCGACGAGCGACGCACGGTCGGGCGTGCCGACGACACGGCCGTCCGGGCCGACCTGCTTGATGGTGTCCGCGACCGGCAGTGCGGGGACCGCGGCATCCGCACCTGCACGAACCGCGTCGATGACCGCGCCGAAGAGGTGGATCGACGCGAACGGCCGCGCCGCATCGTGCACGCAGATCACCTCGGCGCCGGCCGGCACGTGGCGCAGGCCGCACCGCACCGACTCGCTGCGGGTGGCACCACCCGCGACGCCACCCTCGGCCGCCGCACGGTCGGCCGGCAGCACCACGACGACGCCCTCGCTCGACGCACGCGCCGCCTCGACCGACCAATCGAGCACGCGCTTCGCGCCGACGACGGCGAACTGCTTGGGGCCGCCGAACCGGGTGCCGCTTCCGCCCGCCACCACGACGGTCCATACGCCGCTCGCGCGGTCGGCGGTCTGCGGCGACATGCGTTGGAGGGTACCGGCGCGTTCAGGCGCCGAGCAGCCACCGGTGCGCGCGCTCGAATGCATCCCGTGCGTCGTCGGCGCGGTGCGACGGCCGCGCCGCATCGTGCGCGAAGCCGTGCTCGGCATCCGGGTACTCGACGACGGCCGCGCCGGCCGCACGCAGCTCGGCGACGTCCGGCGCAGGCGTGTACGGATCGCGCGCCCCGACGATGGACAGCACGCGCGACGGATCGCCGCGCCGCATGAGCTCGACCGGATCGCCCTGCGTCGCGCTGCGCCATGCCTCGGGGACGTGGATCATTCCGTAGAAGGCGACGATGCGGTCGAACCGATCCGAGCGCGCCGCCTTGTGGCAGTACATCCCGCCCATGCAGAAGCCCATCGCCCCCGTCCTCGCGCAGCCCAGCAGGTCCGCGGCCTCCGCGAGGTCGCGCAGGTGGTCGTCGTCGCGAAGCGACGGCATCGCCGCCATGCGCTCGGCCACATCGGTACCGAAGACGTGCCCCGGGAATGGCTCGACGGCCGCCACGCGCACGTTCCAGTCGCGCGCGAGCCGGGCCACGAGACCGTCGAACAGGGGCCGGAGCCCGAAGATGTCGGGCGCGATCACCAGCCCCATCGCCGGCGCGGCCACCGAGTCGTCAATCTCGACTGCGGTTCCCGACGGCAGGACGGTGCGCACCCGCGCATCCTGCCACGACCGACCGGCGGTGAGCGGTGCGGTGAGAAATCCGGTGAGTGCAATCCGGACCATCGTCGCCATGTCCACCTACGTGCGCACCGCCATCACCACCTCGTCGGCCGGGTTCGGCCGGCGCGTCCAGCACCCGTCCGGCTCGTCGCCACTCGTCCGCTCGCTGGTCGCCGAGTGGGAGGCGATGGGCGCCCGCCCACGCACCGTTCGGACCATCAACGGATGGGGACTGCCCGGATCCCCCGTCGAGTCGCTCGACGAGGTGCTCGACCGCGCCGGCTTCGGACATGAACCGACGTGGTCGGAGGGCGACCGCTATCTGGCCGCACTCGTGGCGCGTGCGCGTCACGACGAACTTGCGGGGCGCATCGTGCTGCAGCGGCTGCTCCCTCCGCTCATCGCCATCGCCGCGCGCCGCGGCCGGCTCGCCCCCGGCGGATTCAACGAGGCGTTCGCCACCACGGTGTCGCACGCGTGGATCCTGATCCGCACGTACCCGCTCGACCGGCGTCCCGCCAAGATCGCGGCGAACCTCGTGCGCGACGCCGAGTACCACGGGTTCGTGCGCGAGGCCCGGATGAAGAAGGTCGCGGTGCAGCAGCTGAACGACCATGCGATGCGCACCATCCCCGCCGCGGAG
>JBIIHV010000086.1:0-7251 GCA_044235415.1 Ilumatobacteraceae bacterium
GCATCACGGTCGTGCCCGACGCGAGGTGCGCCCCGAGGCGGACGCGGCTCGCGTCCGCGATGCGGACGCCGGACGGCACGACGTAGTCGGTCATGCGCGGGAACTTGTCCACGCCGTGCACGGTGATCGGCGTGCCGGCGCGCAGCTGGTCGTAGCGGACGTCGTCAATGGCGTCCAGGGGAACGGGGCCGATCGACGTCCACGCCACGTTGGCGAGCAGGCCGAACACCCCATCGAGGTTCAGCGACCGCGGCGCGGCGAGACGGTGGGAGAGCAGGTGCAGGCGGAGGTAGGCGTCGCGGGCGTCGACGGGCGTCGCGGACGTGTCGACGACGATCGACACCGGCACGAGCGCGACGCCACGACGGGGATCGGCGTGGAGCTCGCCCTCGTGCGCGGCGCCGTCGGGGACGCGGTCGCCCCAGCCGAGGCGCCGGAAGTACGTGTCGAGCACCGTGCCGTCGGCGGCGACGGTCGCGTGGCCGGAGCCCCATGCGGCGGCCACGTCAGTCGGCCTCCGGCCGGAGGGTGGGGAAGAGGATCACGTCCTTGATCGATGCGGCACCGGCGAGCAGCATCACCAGCCGGTCGACGCCGATGCCGAGGCCGGCCGTGGGTGGCAGGCCGTACTCGAGCGCGCGGAGGTAGTCCTCGTCCACCGTGCCGGCGCCGAGGTCGCCTGCCTCCTTCGCGCGCTGCTCCTCCTCGAAGCGGGCGCGCTGCTCGACGGGGTCGTTCAGCTCGCTGTAGCCGTTGGCGATCTCCCGCCCGGCGATGAACAGCTCGAAGCGCTCGGTGACCGACGGATCGCGCTGGTCGGCGCGGGCGAGCGGTGAGATCTCGACGGGGTGCTGCGTGACGAACGTCGGCCGGATGAGGCCCGGCTCGACGAGGTGGCTGAAGATCTCCTCGCCGATCCGCCCGGAACCCCAGTGCGCCTCGACCTGGATGCCGAGGCGGTCGGCCACGGCGCGGACCTCGGCCACCGGCCGGGAGGGGTGCAGCTCGGTGCCGGCGGCCTCCGATGCCGCGCCCATCATCGTGATCTCCCGCCACGGCTCGGCGAGGTCGACCCGTTCGCCGCCGAGCTCGACCACCGTCGTGCCGAGCGCGTCGCGCGCCGCGTTGCGCACGAGCAGTGCAGCGAGCGCCATCGCGTCGGTGTAGTCGCCGAACGCCTGGTACGACTCCATCATCGTGAACTCGGGGTTGTGCCGCGGCGAGATGCCCTCGTTGCGGAACACGCGGCCGATCTCGAAGACGCGCTCCATGCCGCCGACGATGAGCCGCTTGAGGTGCAGCTCGAGCGCGATGCGCAGGTAGAGCCCCATGTCGAGCGCGTTGTGGTGCGTGGCAAACGGTCTCGCGTGCGCGCCGCCAGCGTCGGCATGGAGCACGGGCGTCTCGACCTCGGTGAAGCCCTCGCCGGCGAGCGTGCGACGGAAGCTCGCGACGGCGGCGTGACGCACGGCGAACGTGCGACGCGCGTCCTCGTTGACGATCAGGTCGGCGTAGCGCTGCCGGTAGCGGGTGTCGGTGTCGGTCAGGCCGTGCCACTTGTCCGGCATCGGCCGCACGGCCTTCGCCAGCAGGACGAGCGACTCGACCTTCACGGACAGTTCGCCCTTGCGCGTCGTCATCACGGTTCCGGTGGCGCCCACCCAGTCGCCGAGGTCGAGCGCGGCGATCTCGTCGAACTGCGAGTCGCCGACGGTCGCGTGCGAGACGAACAGCTGCAGCTCGTCGGACCGGTCGCGCAGGGTGACGAAGACGAGCTTGCCCTGGACGCGCCGGAGCATGACGCGCCCTGCGACCGAGGTGCGGACGTCGGTCTCGGTGCCGGGCTCGAGCCCCCCGTGCGCGGCGCGGATGTCGGCGAGCGCGTGCGTGCGGTCGAAGCGGTGGGGGTAGGGCTGGCCGCCCGCGGCGCGGATCTCGGCGACCCTGCCGAGCCGCCGCTCGCGCTCGTGGTCGAGTCCGCCCCGGTGTGCCGAGCCGTCGTCCTCGGTCACGCGGAGAGCCCGGCCATGGCGCTTATTCGACGACGACGAGGACGTCGCCTGCGCCAACGGTGTCGCCCGCCTTCACGTTCACCTTTGCGACGGTGCCCGACTTCTCCGCGGCGATCTGGTTCTCCATCTTCATGGCCTCGAGCACCACCACCGGGTCGCCCGCCGCGACGGACTGCCCCGCCTCGACCAGCACCTTGACGATCGTCCCCTGCATCGGTGCGGCGACCTCGCCGCTGCCCGAGCTGCCGCCCGCGGACTGTCCCTGCCGCCGCGCCGCCTTCGGCTTCGCGGCGACGGCCGCGCCGCCGGTCTCGGGCACCCACATGCGGACGTCGAATCGCTTGCCGTTCACCTCGACGGTCGTGCGGCGCTCGACGAGGCCCTCGGCGTCGGCGGCCGTGGCGCCGGGGTCGCCGCCGACCGCGGACAGGTCCAGCACCTCCTCGACCCACTTGGTGCTGTGCGTCACCGCCGCGAAGTCGGGGTGGCGGAGGATCGCGAGGTCGGCGGGGATCGTCGTGTGCACGCCCTCGACGACCATCTCGCCGAGCGCGCGGACCGTGCGCGCGATCGCGGACTCGCGGTCGCGCCCCCAGACGACGAGCTTGCCGACGAGGTTGTCGTAGTACTGGCTCACCGTGTCGCCGGCCTCGTAGCCGCCGTCGAAGCGCGTTCCGAACCCGTCCGGCGTGCGCAGCGCCGTGATCGTGCCGGGCGACGGGAGGAACTTCCCGCCGGCCGGGTTCTCGGCGTTGATCCGCACCTCGATGGCGTGGCCGCGCCGCAGCGCCAGTACCTCGTCCTGGCCCATCGGCAGGCGCTCGCCGTCGGCGACGCGGATCTGCCACTCGACGAGGTCGATGCCCGTGATCGCCTCGGTGACCGGGTGCTCCACCTGGAGGCGCGTGTTCATCTCGAGGAAGTAGAACTCGCCGTCCTGGTAGATGAACTCGACGGTGCCGGCGTTCGCGTAGCCCACCGCCCGTGCCGCCTTCACCGCGGCCTCGCCCATCGCCTCCTCGGTGCCGGGCGGCAGCGCGGGGGCGGGCGCCTCCTCGATCAGCTTCTGGTGGCGGCGTTGTGCCGAGCAGTCGCGCGTCGATACCCACACGACGTTGCCGTGGTGGTCGCCGATCAGCTGCACCTCGATGTGGCGCGGCCACGTGAGGTAGCGCTCGACGTACACCTCGTCGCGTCCGAAGAAGGCCTTCGACTCGCGCTTGGCCGACTCCATCGCCGCGGCGACCTCGTCGCGGCTGCGCACGACCTTCATGCCGCGCCCGCCGCCGCCGAACGCCGCCTTGATTGCGACGGGCCAGCCGTGCTCGTCGCCGAATGCGGCGACCTCATCCGGGCTGTCGACGAAATCTGTCGTGCCGGGCACGATGGGCGCCCCGCCCCGCACCGCAGCGCGCCGCGACGACACCTTGTCGCCCATCTCCACGATCGCCGCCGGCGGCGGTCCGATGAATGCGACGCCCATCTCGGTGATGGTGCGGGCGAAGTCGGCGTTCTCGCTGAAGAATCCGTAGCCGGGGTGGACGGCGTCGGCCCCGCTTGCGCGGATCGCGGCGACGATCGCCCCGGTGTTGAGGTAGCTCTCGGCCGCGGTCTGGCCGCCGAGCGCGTGGGCCTCGTCGGCGAGGCGGACGTGGAGCGCGTTGCGGTCGAGCTCCGAGTACACGGCGACGGTCGGGATCCCCATCTCTCGGGCGGTGCGGATCACCCGGACGGCGATCTCGCCGCGGTTGGCGATCAGGATCTTGCGTGGCACGGACTCCTATTCTGACCGCATGTCCGCCCGCGGCACCAACCCGCCCGGGTGGGCCGTCGTCCGGCTGGCTGAGACGGGCAGCACCAACGACGACCTCCTGCGCATGGCGCGGGACGGGGCCCCCGCGGGGACGGTCCTCGTGGCCGACCACCAGACGGCGGGTCGGGGTCGCCTCGACCGGCGGTGGGAGGCGCCACCGGGGGCGAACCTCCTCGCGTCGCTGTTGTTCCGGCCCGTCGACGCGGCCCTGTACCGGTGCACCTGGCTCGTGGCACTCGCGGCGCGCGACGCGTGTCGGGAGGTCGCCGGCACGGCGCCCGACCTGAAGTGGCCGAACGACCTGCTCGTCGGCGGGCGCAAGCTCGCGGGGATCCTCGCCGAGTCGTCGCACGGTGCGGTCGTGGTCGGCATCGGGGTGAACGTGGGGTGGGCGCCGGACGGGGCGACGAGCCTCGCGAAGGAGTCCCCGGATGCGCAGGTGCGGCCGATGGACGTGCTCGGGGCGATGCTGCCCATCATCGACCGGCTGATGGCGGGCGACCCCGCCGAACTCGTCGCTGCATACCGGAGCGCACTTGCGACGATCGGGACGGAGGTCCGCGTCGAGCGAGCCGGCCTCGAGCCGCTGGTCGGGCGCGCGGTCGACGTGCGCGACGACGGGCTGCTCGTCGTCGCGACGGAGCGCGGCGAGACCGCCGTCGCCGCGGGCGACGTCGTGCACCTCCGTCCCGCGTGACGGAGGGGTAGGTTGCGGGGCGCCATGGCCGATGCACCGCCGCGCCGTCCGGGTCGCGTCCTCGCCTTCGTCGTGACGCTCGCGCTCGTCGCGGGCGCGGGCGCCGCGGGGTTGAACGTCGCCGTCCGTCGGACGGTCGGGTCGGTGACGCGCGCCGCCGACGCCACCGAGTCGCTCTCGCCGTCCAACGGCCGATTCGTCAACTACCTGCTCGTCGGCTCGGATTCGCGCGAAGGCGCGTCGGAGTCGGACGCCGACTTCGCCGTGGTCGGCGACGAAGGCGACGTCTCGGGACGGCGCAGCGACACGCTCATGATCCTCCACCACGACCTCGTTGCGGGCACGCTCTCGCTGCTGTCGGTGCCGCGCGACCTGTGGGTGAAGATCGGGGACGGCGAGAAGAGCCAGCGGGTCAACACCGCGTACCAGCTCGGACGCGACGTGCTGGTGCGCACCGTGCAGAACGCGCTGGGCATCCCGGTCCACCACTACCTCGAGGTCGACTTCCGCGGCTTCAAGACCATCGTCGACGCGGTGGGTGGCGTCGAGGTGTGCGTCGAGCACCTCTCGCGCGACCGCAACACCGGTCTCTACCTCCGGCCCGGCTGCCACCGGCTCGACGGCGTCCGCGCGCTCGCGTATGCGCGCAGCCGCAAGTTCGAGGAGCGGATCGGCGACGAGTGGGTGCGCGACGGGACGGGCGACTTGGGCCGTGCGACCCGCCAGCGCACGTTCGTCGGCGCGCTCGCGAGGAGCGCCGTTTCGGGCATCGCCGACAACCCGTTCCGCGCGGGCCTCGCCGCGGGCGAGGGCCTCTCGGCGCTCGTGACCGACGAGGAGCTGAACCTCGTGGCGATGGCGCGGTCGCTGGCGCCGTCGATGGCAGGCGGTGTCGGGTCGTTCTCGCTCCCGGTCGTGTTCGACCGCGTCGGCGAGGCGTCCGTGCTGCGGCTCGGCACGGGATCGGACGCGGTGCTCGCGTACTTCGCCGGCGAGGGCCCGGCGCCGGCGCAGGATGGCGAGGATCCGGAGGAGCCCGCCGAGGGCTAGCGCCGAGGTAGAGCGTCGCGGGCTAGCGGCGCGCGCCGCGCACCGACCGTGCGAACTCATCGGCTGGTACGGGTTCGCCGATGCGGTGCCCCTGCAGTGCGTCGCACCCGAGGATGCGCAACCGGGTCGCCTGCTCGTCGGTCGTCACCCATTCGGCGACCACCGACATGCCGAGCGAGTGTGCAAGCTGGATGATCGACCTGACGATCGGATCGTCGGCGCCCTCGCGTCCGATCTCGCGTACGAGCGTGCCATCGAGCTTGAGGTAGTCGGCGGGGAACCCGCGCAGGTGGGCGAGCGAGGAGAGCCCGGTGCCGAAGTCGTCGATGGCGATGCGCACCCCGAGCCTGCGCAGCGCGGCGACGGCGCGCACGACCGCGGGGTTGTCGCCGAGCATCGCGCGCTCGGACACCTCGACCGCGAGGTTGGCGAAGTCGAGCCCCGACTCGCGGACGATCGCCGACGTGCGCTCCACGAACGTGGCGTCCGCGAGCTGGCGGACCGACGCGTTGACGTGGACGACGAACGACCGGTCCGCCGAGCCCGCCGCGATCCACTCCGCGGCGTCGGAGCACGCGCGCCGGAGCACCCAGTCGCCGATCGGCACGATCGCCCCCGACTCGTCGGCCAGCTCGAGGAAGGCCATCGGTGCGAGCACCCCTCGCGCGGGGTGTCGCCAGCGCAGGAGCGCCTCCGCACCCGTGGTCCGGCCGGTCTGGGCCGACACGACGGGTTGCCACACGATGAAGAGGTCGTCGAGCGCGAGGGCGCGCTCGAGGTCCGCGGTCAGCTGCGCGCGCTCGCGCGCCTCGCGGCGCATGTCGTCGCTGTACAACTCGCCGCGCCCCCGGCCGCGCTGCTTTGCCCGGTACATGGCCGTGTCGGCGTTCCGCAGCAGGGTGAGCGCGGCGTCGACCGGAGGCTCCTCGTCGAGCATCGAGGGCGTCGACAGGGCGACGCCGATGCTCGCGCTCGTCGCGATCTCGATGCCCTGGATCGTCGTGCGCCCGGCGAGTGCGCGGCCGATCCGGTCGGCGACGTCCATCGCGACGTGCTCGTCGGGGACGCCCTCGCAGAGCACGACGAACTCGTCGCCACCGATCCGCGCGACGAGGTCGTTCGGCCGCGTCGCCGCGGCGAGCCGGCCGGCGATGCCGGTGAGCAGCACGTCGCCCACCGCGTGCCCGATGGTGTCGTTCACGTCCTTCAGCTTGTCGAGGTCGACGAACAGCACGGCGACGGGCCGCCTCGTGGTTGCGCTCCGCTCGAGCGCCTCGGACAGCCGGCGGAGGAACAGCACCCGGTTCGGCAGCCCGGTCAGCGCGTCGTGCGTCGCCTGGTGGGCGAGTTCGTCCTGCACCTGCCGCGCCTCGGTGACGTCGCGGGCGATGGCCGACCAGTGGGCCGTCGTGCCGTCGCGCGAGCGCACCACCTGCATGACGACCGCGAGCGTGCGCTCGATGCCGTCGGGGCCGCGGACGCCGACTTCACCCTCCCACCGCGACGGGCCGTGGGGAGCCGACACCTCGCGCGGCACCTGGTCGAGGAGCGCGCGGACGAACAGGTCGAGTGCCGGATCGCCACCCCGTCCGTCGACGCCGATCAGCGAGCGCGCGGCGTCGTTGGCGAACAGCAGGGCACCCGTCGGCTCCACGACGACGACGGCGTCGTTGGATGCG
>JBIIHV010000087.1:0-7171 GCA_044235415.1 Ilumatobacteraceae bacterium
GACGATCCGCCAGACCGGTCCTGCGAGCGACAGGACGTACAGGTCGTCGTGCACCCGCACCACCGCGACCGGTGCGTCCACGCCCGCGAAACGCTGCACCATCTCGGGTGACGGCGCGTCGGTCGCGATCGACCACACCCGCCCGCTGCAGTAGTCGGCGAAGACGTACTGGCCGGCGAGCGCACCCGTCGTCGCCACCGCGCCGCCGCTGATCGAGCAGCCGTCGTCGCCGTGCCGGTACGCCACCAGCGGCGGCACGTGGGCGGGACTCGACTGGTCCTCGTTGAACCGCTCGTTCGCCTCCCACGCGCTCCACCCGAAGTCCACGGGCTCGGTCACGCCCGACACCCGGTCGAGCACGCTCACTTCCTCCCACCGGTTCTGCCCGACGTCGGCGAGCCACAGCCGGTCGTCGTGGAGGTCAATCCTCCACGGGTTTCGCAGGCCCTTCGCTACGACGTCGACCGAACCGCTCGATGGATCGATCCGCAGCACCTTGCCCAGCAGGGAGGACCCGTCCAGCGCGACGCGCAACGGGTCGTCGGCCGACCCGCCGTCCCCCGTCGCGACGAGCACCGTGCCCGACGGCTCGACCACGAGGTCGCCGCCGTTGTGGTTGCGGTACGGCTGGTCGATCGTCAGCAGCGTGCGCAGCGACGCACGGTCGAGGTTCCCCGACGGCTCGACGACGATCGATGCCACGACCGTGTCTCCGGAACGGTCGGTGTAGTTCAGGTAGGCGGCCGATCCGTCCGGGGAAAATGCGAGCCCGAGCAGGCCGCGCTCGCCGCCACCCTCGGTGAGGTCGGAGATGTCGAGCGCCGGCCGTTCGTCGAGTGCCTCGCCCACGAGGCGCAGCACCCGACCCGACCGTGATACGACGTAGACCGCCGGGTCGCCCGGACGCGACGTTGCATCGACCGGCTCGTCCACCTCCGCCACCCGCACCAGTTCGGGTACGGAAGCAGCGACGACGGTGGCCCGCGATGGCGGTTCCGTGACGGCAACCGGATCGGACGCTCCCCCGCATCCGGCGAAGACGACCATTGCGACCACGACGACGGCACGAGCACTTCGCAGCATCGACCGGTAGTGTCGCACGCACCGTGCACTCCGCGCTCCGCAGGCCCGCAATTCGTGCGCTGATCGCCGCCTCCGTGCTCGCAGCCGGTGCAGTCGCGCCCTCATCGAGGGTCTCGGCCATCTACGGCGGCGAACAGGCGGTCGATGAGGGCGCCGTGGTGCCGGTGACGTCGTTCCCGAACTCGCGGAGCGTCGGTTGGTGCTCCGGCGTGCTGTGGAAGCCCCGAATCGTGCTGACCTCGGCCCATTGCGTGGTCGCCGACGGCACGAGCGCGGCCTACAGCACGGCGCTCGTGCGGGTCGGCCGCCCCGGCACCGTGAGGGGCGACGGCGACCTCTTCTACCCCACGGCGATCGTCACCCCACCGGACTTCATCAACCGCACCTTCGTCACCGACCAGGACTTCGCGGCACTCGTCTTCGACCGCGACGTCGGCACCACCAACGTCACCCGTCTCGCGACGGCGTCGGAGGCCGCTGCGTGGGCAGCCGCGGGCACGCCGCTCGACCTCGTCGGCTACGGCACCGCATCACCCGTCAGCAACAACCCGTTGGTGCTGCGGACTTCGCTGGCGGTGAGCGGCGCGCCGCTCCGATCCGGGTACCAGTGGCTCGAGCTCCGCGCGACCGAGCAACACGGGGCCTGCCCCGGCGACAGCGGTGGTGGCGTGCTCGCCCAACTCCCGACGGGCGAGCGGTTGCTCGCCGGCATCATCGCCGGGGGGCGATCCCCCTGCACGCGTTCGCTGCCGCCCTACACGACCGTCGCCGCGATGCCGGTGGGGTTCCTCGCGATCCTCGATCGCGCGCTCGTCCTGGCCGGCTACCCCGCACTGCCCTCGGCGCCCACCTCGGTGCGGGCGGCGTCGGTGTCCGGCTGGCGCACGATCGTCTCGTGGCTCCCACCCGAACGGAACGCAGGGGCGGTTGCGTCGTACGTCGTTGCCGCGCCGAACGGCGCCGCGTTGTGCACCGTGCCAGCGGGTGCGACCGGCTGCTCGTTCGAGGTCCCCTTCGACGCCGCCGGCGGGCTCTCGGTGCGCGCGGTCAACGCGATGGGCGAGATCGGCGAGGTGCGGGTGCCCGTCACCGCCGCACAGGTGCGCAGGCTCGATGGCGGGCCGCGTCAGAAGATCGTCAGCGGACAGACCTACGAGGTCCGGCTGTGCACCGCGGCTGGCACCGGTCTCCGGCTCGAGGAGCAGCGTGGCGGCGAGTGGACCGTCGTCGATGCGGTGCCATCGGCGGCGCGCTCGCCGAGGTGCAGGGCCGCCACTCCGTATCTCGCCACCTTCGCGTGGTGGGCCCCGGGCACTGGCGGTCCCGCATCGCGGCAGGTGTCACTCCGGGTCGTCGGATCCGACGGTCCGGCGACCGCCGCCAAGGCGACCGTGTCGGCGCGCGCCTGACCCACGGGCGGTATCGTCGTTCCATGGGACTCGGACGGGGATTCAACTTCTCGTGGAAGCGCGCACTCGGAATCGACATCGCGAAGCGCAGGATCGCCCGTGCCACGGGCATCCCCACGACGCGAGCCGGGCGACAGCGCAAGCTGGGCCGCTGGCTTGGGATGAAGTAGCGCCCCGGCTTCGGCCCCGGAGTCAGATCTGGTGTGCGTTGGTCCCGTCGTCCGCGGCCGTCTCCCGCATTCCAAAGAGGCGCCTGACCTCCGGCACCTCTCGGATGAACCAACGGTCGACGCCGGCGGCAACGAGCATGGTGAGCCCCAGGAGCGGAAACAGGATTCCCAGCACAACGGCGACGGTTCGTGCCGCGGGCGGGACAGCGGCGTCCGACGGCCTGTGCGGGAAGCCCATGCTCCGTCGCGGCCGGCGACGCCAGTACATGGCGATCCCTGAGCACGACGACACCATGACGGCGAGGCACGCACCTCCCATCACCATTGCCCCCGCGACGCCGAACTGACGACCCATGTGCGCCTCGACACCGATCGACGTCGCCTTCGCCAGCACACCGTAGGTCGTGTCCCACCCCGATTCGAGCAGCACCTCGCCCGTGTACTGGTCGAGCCAGAGGGTGCGCTCCTCCTGAGCCCTCGACGGCCACGGGTTCGACAGCACGAAGGTGCCGAGGTCGTCACCCGGCACGCCAACCGCGAACCCAGGGAGCATTCCGAGCGACGTGCCACGCTCGACGACTGCGTCGAGACCGAGCGGCGACGCCGACGAGGCCGACGACGACGGCTGGATGGCGCGCTCCGAGGCCCATGCAATCGAGAGTCCGGCAGTCTCCGATGCACTCGCCGGCGACGAGATGCGCGAGACCGGCTCCTCATCTGGATGGTGCTCGCCGGCGTCGAACCCGTCGACGACCCGCGTCCACACCTCTTCGCCCCAGAAGCCGGACCAAGGAAGGCCGGTGATGACGAGGACGACGAGCACCGGGGCGAACACCGCGCCCACGGTCGAGTGCAGGCGCCTCATGGTGGCGCGGCTGTTCCACCGACGGGATCCGACTGCGGCGGCCGCGCCCATGCGGTTCGCAATCGGACGCCGGCGCGGGTACCAGAGCACGATCCCGGTGCCCACCATGACGAGCGTCCAGCCCGCGGCCGCCTCGACGAGATAGTCGCCCCATCGCCCCATCCAGAGCGTGCCGTGGATCTGGGTCGCCACGAAGTCGATCCTCGTTGCGTTGTCGATGTGACCGAGGACCTCCGGTCCGGTCGGATCGACGTAGACCGACAGCGAGCGCCCCCGTCCGTCGACGACGTCGACCTGCGTCGAGCGATCAGGATCCCTCGGTGCAACGACGCTCATCACGTCCGCCCCGGGCACGGCCGCCGCTGCGGCGGCGACCTGTGCATCGAGCGTCGCGGCCGCGGTCGGCGGCTCGACGCGGAGCAGGTCGCCGTACGCGATCCGTTCGACGGTCGGCTTCAGCAGGATGAGGAGACCCGTCACCGACAGCACGAGCAGGATCGGCAGCACGAAGAATGCGGCGTAGAAGTGCCACCGCCACACCGAGCTCCGGAGGTATCGCGGTCCGCCCGTCGGAATCGCCGCGTCGTTCACGAGGGAATTGACGCCGCAGGGGCGTCAGGAGTTCCCTGCCGAGCGCGCGGAGCCGCCGCCCCGTCGAGCGGCGAGGTACCGCGCCACGACGCGGAGCACGACAACCACGCCGACCGATGCGACGACGAACGAGCCCCATCCGAGCCCCGCCGGCCCCCCGCCCGTCTCCGCCTCGTGCAGGGGGCGAACGATCGCGAGGATCCGCACCGCGCTCACGCGCCTCCGTCCCCGCCTCGGACGACCCACAGTCGCCCGGCGTCCCCGTCGCGCCGACGGCGCGGCCGCACCAGGAGCGCGATGCCGATGCCGATCAGGGCGCCCACCACGTGCACCACCTCGAACGCCACGGAGACGTGGGACGCACCATGGTCGATGACTCCCATCGCCGCCTGCAGGACCATCGCCCCCACCACGAGTGGGAGGGCGAACCACGAGAGCCGCACCGACCATGCCACGGCGATTGCGGCCGCGGCCAGCACGGCCCCGAAGGCTCCGTCCCTCGTCAGGTGCCGTTCGTCGACCGCGTCGATCGGCCAGTACGGCGACTCGCCAACGAGCCACGGCAGCGCCAGCGCCGCCTGCAGCACGCCGAGCAGTCCCAGCACGACGCGGCCACCCATCGTCCGACGGCTGTACCGCCGGAGCTCGGCCACCGCGAAGTCCGTGTCGTCGTCGCTCATGCCGATTCGGCCCGCCGTGCAGCCGCCTCCATCGCGACGAGCGCGTCGCGCGCCCGGAACAGGCGGGAGCGCACCGTACCGACTGGCACGTCGAGGATCTCCGCGACGGTCCCGTAGTCGTGGCCCAACACGTCGACGAGCACGACTACCTCGCGGTGGGCGACGTGCAGCCGGCCGACGAGGTCGGCCAACTCCACCCTCATGAACGTCGGGTCCGTTCTGAGCGGCTCGACATCCATCGGGGCCTCGACCGGACGGCGCGACCGCCGCCTGAGCTCGTCGAGGGCGACGTTGCGGCAGATCGCCAGCAGCCACGCCTCAATGGGCCCGTCGCCGCGCCACGACGGATAGTGGCGCCATGCACGAAGGAGGGCGTCCTGCACCACGTCCTCGGCATCGCGACCGACGATCGTTCTCGCATATCGGCGGAGGCCGACGATCGCCGACGCCACCGCCTCCTCGAATCGTGCGGTCATCGGGAGCCCGCCTGCCGTTCGGTCATCGAGGGAACCCCGGGACCGATCCCGACGTCAATTCCCTGTGCAAGCCATCGACACAAGGAACAGGAACCAGCATGCATTCAACACTACGCAGAGCCGCCATCGCCGCGGCAACCGCTGCGCTCGTGCTCGTCGCCGCGGCATCGGGAACCGCTCACGCGCACGCGTCGATCCAGCTCTACGGGGAGAACGCGGTGCCCGGTGGGTACGGTGCGATCTTCGTCCGGATCCCCCACGGCTGCACCGGCGGGCTCGCCACGGACACCGTGACCGTCACGATCCCCGCGGGGTTCGCCTCGGTCCGACCGATGGACCTCGCAGGTTGGAGCGAGTCGCGCGCGATGTCCGGCAGCACCGTCACGTCGGTGACGTGGTCGGGAGGATCGCTGTCCAACGCCGCGTTCCTCGACTTCGGCATCAGCGTGAGGTTCCCGACGACCGCCGGCACCTACGGCCTCGTGACGACGCAGCAGTGCGGCGACACCACCACGACGTGGTCGGGCGAGGACACCCCCTCGATCACCGTCGCCCCCCGAACGCAGCCCGTCGACATCGCGGCATCGACCGACGGGCACCACGTGCTTCGCGTGCGCGCCGACGCGTCGGCGGTGCACGCCGGGGACGCCACGACGATCCGAGCGGTCGTCGAGGGTCGGGTCGTGAAGCGCTGGAAGGCGCGGTTCGACGCGCACGGAGACCTTGACCGGTCGCTGCCGAACCGCGGCAAGACCGCGAGCGGCGCGGCGTACGACCTGTCCAAGGGCGCGACCATCGAACTCGTCGTTGACGGAGCCGTCGTGGCGACTGCCGCCATCGGAGCCACTTCGGCGGCGCACGGCCACTGATGCGCCCCCGCGCCCTCGTCGCGACGGTGCTGGCCGTGCCGATCCTCGCGGTGTCGGCGACGTCGTCGGCCCACAGCAACCTGGTGACCACGGATCCACCCGACGGATCCGTGGTCACCGCGGTGCCGACCATCCGCCTCGTCTTCGACGAGGAGGTTTCTGCGCCGCGCGTCGTGCTCAGGACCGCATCGGGCTCGATCGTCCCCGTGAGACTGGACCGGGGAGGCGACGCAGCCGTGGTGGTCGCACGCCCACGGCGCGCGCTCGGGGCGGGTTCCTACAGGGCGGTGTGGCGCGTCCGGAGCGCCGACGGACACTGGGTGTCCGGCGCGTTCGCCTTCAGGATCGCGCGCTGACCGGTCACCGAAGCGAGAGCGCCGAGACCGTCTCCACGTGGTGCGTCCACGGGAAGAGGTCGAGCACCGCGACGCCGTCGAGCGCGTAACCGGCGTCGACGAGCATCCGGAGGTCGCGCGCTCCCGCGACCGGATCGCAACTGACGAGCACGACACGGGGTGCGCGCACCGACGCCACCACCGCGGCCCCGCGACGGCCGAGTCCGGTGCGCGACGGATCGGCGATGACGAGCCCCGCAGGACGGGGTTCCCACTGCTCGACCTGCACCGCGACCACGCCCGCGTCGCGGTCCCGGAGGTTGTGGCGCGCGTCTGCGCACGCCGCTGGGTTCGACTCGACCACGAGAGTCCTCGCGCGCGGCCCAGCCACCGTCGCAGAGAACAGACCGATGCCGCCGTAGAGATCCACGACGTCGCCGAGCGAACCCGACGCCGCCTCGTCCCCGGCCGCGGCGCGCACCTCGGTGACGAGCAACTCGGCCGCCCGAGCGGACGACTGGAAGAACGACCGCATCGACGCGCGCAGGTCCACCCCCGCCACGCGCTCCACCACCGACGCCCGCGGATCGACCTCGACGTCCTCCGGTTCGCCCGACACCGCGCCGCGCCGCGCGTCGCGACCCTTCGCGTCGTGCAGCCAGATCGCCCGCGCGGCGGTGTAGGTCGAGCAGC
>JBIIHV010000088.1:0-7058 GCA_044235415.1 Ilumatobacteraceae bacterium
GTTCGTCGGCTCGCTGCCGTTCCGCGACGTCCGCGAGATCTTCGTGAACGACGTCCTGTGGAAGTACGGCATGGCCGCGCTCATCGCGGCGAACGTCACCCGCCGGCAGCGCGCCCGCTGGGCCGCCGCGCTGCCCGCCTCGGCTCCGCGCGGCTAGGCGCCCGGGCGCGCGGCAGGGTCGGGGCTGCCGCCGCGCAGCTCCATCCACGGCCCGCCGATCAGGTCGATGCAATACGGCACGGCGGGCAGCACGGCGTCGAGGCACTCGGCGATCGCCGCGGGCTTGCCGGGGAGGTTGACGACGAGGGTCGAGCCGCGCAGCGCGGCGACCTGCCGCGAGAGGATCGCGGTCGGCACGGTGCGCAGGCTCGCGGTGCGCATGGCTTCGCCGAACCCCGGCATGGGGATCGGGCAGGCGTCCATCGTCGCCTCCGGCGTCACGTCGCGGGGTGCCGGCCCCGTGCCGCCGGTGGTGACGACGAGGCTGCATCCCTCGTCGTCGGCCAGCTCGCGGATCGCCGCGGCGATCGTCGCGCGGTCGTCGGGCACCACGCGTCGCACCGCCTCCCACGACGACGCCACGCGCGCGGAGAGGTGGGCGACGATGGCGGGGCCGCCGAGGTCCTCGTACTCGCCGCGCGAGGCTCGGTCGCTCACGGTCAGCACGCCGACGCGGACGTGCCCGGGCTCGCGCGCGCTCACCACTGTGCGAGCCGCGGGTCGAGGCGGCGCCGTCGCGGCGACAGCCGCCACCACGCCGACTTCAGCATCTGGCCCGCGCCGTAGCGGAAGCCGACTCGGCCGAACGCCGCGGTCGACAGCGCGCTGATCCGCTCGGTCGCCGCGCGCAGGTCGCGAAGCAGCGACTGCTGGAGCGGGTCGAGCACGAGCGCCGGCACCGCGGCCGGATGGTCGTGGCGCTCGAAGCCGAACCACGCGTAGTCGCGCTCGTAGACGTCCTCGATCGTGCGGGCGGTGGCCGCGTCGTACACCTGCTCGGGCCCGATCCCGATGCCGCTGTTCAGGCGCTGCAGCGCCACCGACGTGCCGGCGCGCCGGTTGACCGCGTCGGCGAGGCGCTGCAGGTCGCCGTGCTGGTCGAGCCGCGCGACGACGTCGTAGTCCACCTGGTCGACGTAGAGCGTGTTGAACTGCGGGCGGAAGTGGTCGTCGCGCATGAACAGCTCGGGATCGGCGCGCAGCGCCGAGGCGAAGCGGGCGAACGTCGCCGGCACGTCGAGCCGGCCGTCGACGAGGACGTCGGGGCAACGGGCGAGCAGGTCGGGGTCGGTGCCCGGCGCGCGCAGCAGCACCCGGTTCTCCCACGACGAGTAGGCGCGCCGCAGCGGGTCGCGCAGCGCGGCGATGCGCATCCAGTCGGGCGAGTCGATGATCTCCCACTGGCGCCGCCGCGGGAGCGCGTGGAACCGCTGCAGGCCGTGCACGAGGTAGTTGTGGATCGTCTGCTCCTGCGAGACGTTCGCGCTGATGACGCGCCGGGTCGCGTCCTCGCTCCACGACCCCTCGACCTGGGCGAGGAACAGCTTGAGCGTGCTGCACGCCACCTTGGTGACCGGCACGTAGAGCACCTTCGTGCGGGGCGCGACGAGCGCGTAGTTGAGGAGGTCGGGCAGGTTGGGCTGGCGGTTGTGGGCCATCAGCGCGCCGCTCCCCGGGGGCCGATGAGCGCGCGCAGGGACGCGACCGCCTCGTCGACCGACTCGCCCCGGCCGAGCACCAGGTCGGGCCCAGCCGGGGCCTCGTAGGGCGCGTCGAGGCCGCTCAGGCCGCGAAGCTCGCCGGAGCGCGCCTTCGCGTAGAGGCCCTTCGTGTCGCGGCGTTCGCACTCGTCGAGGGGCGTGGACACCCACACCTCCCAGAAGTCGAGCCCGTCACGGGCGTGCATCGCCCGTGCGGCGTCGCGTCCCTCGGCGAAGGGGCTGATGATCGGCACGATCGCGACGGTGCCCGCCTCGGCGAACAGCCGCGCCACCTCGGCGGTGCGCCGGACGTTCTCGGTCCGGTCGCCGTCGGAGAACCCGAGGTCGGCGTTGAGCCCGTGGCGGAGGTTGTCGGCATCCAGCACGGTGGCGGGCACGCCGTCGGCGGTGAGCGACGCGTCGAGCGCGTGGCCGATGGTCGATTTACCCGAACCGGAGAGCCCCGTGAGCCACACGGTTCCGCCGCGCAATCCGAGCCGCTCCCAGCGGGCGACCCGCGACACGACCGGCTCGTGCCAGACGGCTCCGCTCATGTGCGCGGGGGCAGGATCATGCCGGCGCCCGCGGTCTGGCCGCTCGCCTCGTCGACGAGGACGAAGCAGCCGGTCACGCGGTTCGCGTGATAGTCGTCGTGGAAGAGCGGCTGCGTCGTGTGCAGGGTGACGCGGCCGATCTCGTTCATGGCGAGCGCAGTGGCCGAGGGGTCGCGGTGCAGGGTCGAGATGTCGAGGCGGTAGAGCACCTCGTTGACCCGTGCGCGCACGAGGCGGGTGGTGTGCTTGAGGGAGTAGATGCGGCCGGGCTGCAGCGGCTGTGCGTCGTCCATCCAGCACAGCATCGCCTCGAGCTCCTGCGAGGCGCGCGGCCGGTTGTTCGGCCGGCAGATCATGTCGCCACGCGAGATGGACAGGTCGTCGGCGAGCAGCAGCGTCACGGCGTCGCCTGCACCCGCGGACTGGCGCGGCCCCGAGGGCGAGTCGATGCCCGTGATGCGCGTGGTCAGCCCCGATGGCAGCACCATTACCTCGTCGCCGACGGCGAGCACGCCGCCCGCCACGCGGCCCGCGTAGCCGCGGTAGTCGGGGTAGTCGGCGCGCTGCGGCCGGATGACGAACTGCACGGGGAAGCGGACGTCGATGCGGTTGCCGTCGCTGGCCGTGTAGACGTGCTCGAGGTGGTGCAGCAGGGTGGTGCCACCCCACCACGGCATGTTCGCGGAGCGCTCGACGACGTTGTCGCCCGCGAGCGCGCTGATGGGGATGAAGGTGACGTCGTGCAGGTCGAGCCGCGCCGCGAACTCCTCGAACTCGGCCCTGATCGCATCGAACCGGGACTGGTCCCAGCCGACGAGGTCCATCTTGTTCACGCAGATCACCATGTGGGGCACGCCCAACAGCGACACGAGCAGGCTGTGGCGCCGGGTCTGTTCGACCACGCCGGTGCGGGCGTCGACGAGCACGATCGCGAGGTCGACGTTGGACGCGCCGGTCACCATGTTTCGCGTGTACTGGATGTGGCCGGGGCAGTCGGCGATGATGAACGAGCGCCGCGGCGTCGCGAAGTAGCGCCACGCGACGTCGATCGTGATGCCCTGTTCCCGCTCGGCTCGCAGGCCGTCGGTGAGCAGCGACAGGTCGACGTAGTCGTCGCCGCGGCGCCGGCTCACCGCCTCGACGTGCTCCAGCTGGTCCTCGAAGATGCTCTTTGAGTCGTAGAGCAGGCGGCCGATGAGCGTCGACTTTCCGTCGTCGACCGACCCGACGGTGGCGAACCTGAGGCGCTCCATCTAGAAGTACCCCTGGCGCTTGCGGTCCTCCATGCCGGCCTCCGACACGCGGTCGTCGGCGCGGGTGGCACCTCGCTCGGTGACGCGCGCCACCGCGGTCTCGGCAATCACCTCGTCGACGGTTCGCGCCACCGAAGGGATCGCCGCCGTGCAGGTGGCGTCGCCAACCGTGCGAAAGCGAACCGTCTCCTCGGTCACCTTGGCGCCGTCGTCGGGCGGCAGGAATTCGCTGACGGCCATGAGCATCCCGTCGCGGAGGAACACCGCTCGGCGGTGGGCGAAGTAGATCTCGGGCAGGTCGATGCCCTCCACGGCGATGAAGGTCCAGATGTCCAGCTCGGTCCAGTTCGACAGCGGGAACACGCGGAAGTGCTCGCCCTGCCGGTACCGGCCGTTGTAGATGCCCCACAGTTCGGGACGCTGGTTCTTCGGGTCCCATTGGCCGAACGAGTCCCGGTGGGAATAGACCCGCTCCTTGGCGCGAGCCCGTTCCTCGTCGCGCCGGGCGCCGCCGAACACGGCGTCAAACCGGTGCTCGGCGATGGCGTCCAGCAGGGTCACGGTCTGGATGGCGTTGCGGCTGGCCCGTGGACCCGTGGGGTCGACGGCGCGCCCGGCGTCGATCGACGCCTGCACCGACCCCACCACCAGGTCGAGGCCGTACTGGGCCACCGTCCGGTCGCGAAACGCCATGACCTCGGGGAAGTTGTGTCCGGTGTCGATGTGCATCACGGGGAAGGGGATGCGGGCGGGGGCGAATGCGCGCATCGCGAGGTGGAGCATGACCACCGAGTCCTTGCCGCCCGAGAACAGCAGCACGGGGCGCTCGAACTCGGCGGCGACCTCGCGGATGATCGTGACGGACTCGTCGACCAGGCCGCCGACGTGCGATCGGACGCTGCCTGATGCCATCGCGGTCAGGCTAGTTGAGGCATCCCGCGGACTTTTTGCTCAAATCGGCGCCGGAGCGGCGTTTCCGGATCGTCGCCGTTCGGGCGGGTGGTACCTTCGCGACAGCGCCATCCGGCGCGCACACCCACGACACGGCTCGTGCACGAAGCACGAGGGGGAGACACAGCATGAGGAAAGCGCACAAGAGGGTCCTGGCCCTCGCTGCGGTCGCGGCCATGGGCCTCGCGGCCTGCGGCGGCGACTCGGCCAGCACCGAGGACACCACGGCGCCGGAGGACACGGCAGCCGAGGAGACCGCTCCGGCGGTCAAGGTCGGCGTCGTCTACCTGGGAACGCCGGGCGACGAGGGCTGGACCTACGCCCACGAGCAGGGCATCCTGCAGCTCGAGAGCGAGCTGGGCATCCAGGTCACCCGCCTCGAGAACATTCCCGAGGGCGACTCGACGGCGTCGTTCGAGCAGCTCGCCCGCGACGGCTACAACCTGATCATCGGCACGTCGTTCGGCTACATGGACCCGATGCTCGAGGTCGCCGGCAAGTACCCGGACGCCTGCTTCCAGCACGTGAGCGGCTACAAGACGGGCGCGAACATGGGCAACCTGTTCGGTGCGATGGAGGAGGCCCGCTACCTGTCGGGCATCGCCGCCGCCAAGGCGTCGAAGACTGGCAAGCTCGGCTACGTCGCCGCGTTCCCCATCCCCGAGGTCGTCCGCGGCCTCAACGCCTTCACGCTCGGCGCCCGTTCGGTGAACCCGGACGCGACGGTGCAGGTGGCGTGGACGTCGACGTGGTACGACCCGGCCATCGAGAAGGAGGCCGCGGAGTCGCTGCTGCAGGCCGGCGCCGACGTGCTGGGCATGCACCAGGACTCGACGGCGACGGGTGAGGCCGCGAAGGCCGCCGGTGCCAAGTGGGTGGGCTACAACACCGACATGGCCGCCGCCGACTTCGAGGGCACGTGGCTGACCGCTCCGGTGTGGAACTGGGGCCCGCACTACGTCGCGCTGGCGCAGGCCGTCGCCGAGGGCAGCTGCCCGGTCGAGCCGTACTACGGCAACATGGCCGACGGCATGATCAACCTCGGCGCGTTCGGCACCGACGTCGATGACGAGACGAAGGCCCTCATCGAGGAGGCCGCCGCCAAGATCAAGGACGGCTCGTTCGCTCCGTTCACCGGTCCGATCAACGACAACACGGGCAAGGAGCAGATTGCCGCGGGCGTGACCGCGCCGCTCGGCGACCTGCTCGGCCAGTCCTACCTCGTCGAGGGAGTCATCGGCTCCATCGAGTAGTCGCGTAGTAGCGTCCGTCTCATGACGGGGGCCTCCACAGAGGCAGCAGGAGGGTCGCATCGCCACGGCGGTGCGACCCTCTTTGCGCTCTCGGCCAGGTCGGTCACGAAGCGCTTCCCCGGCGTCGTGGCGAACGACCGCGTCGACTTCGACGTCGCACCCGGAGAGGTGCACACGCTGCTCGGCGAGAACGGAGCGGGCAAGAGCACCCTCGCCTCGGTGCTGTGCGGGCTGTACCGGCCCGATGAGGGAGCGGTGCTGCGCAGCGGCACGCAGGTGCGCCTCTCCAGCCCCCGCGACGGACTGCGCCACGGCGTCGCGATGGTGCACCAGCACTTCAAGCTGGTCGACCGCTTCACCGTGGCGGAGAACGTCGTGCTGGGCGATTCGTCGATCGGGTTCATCCTTCGCGCCGACGAAGTCGAGTCGCGGGTGGCCTCGGTTGCCGAGCAGTTCGGACTTCCGATCGACCCTCGCGCCGTGGTCGGCGATTTGTCGGCAGGGCAACGGCAGCGCGTCGAGATCGTCAAGGCGCTCTACCGGGGAGCCGAGATCCTCCTGCTCGACGAGCCGACGGCGCTCCTCGCGCCACCGGAGGTTGCAAAGCTGTTCGAGACCGTCCGCGCGATGGCGGCCGCCGGCAAGTCGGTCGTGTTCGTGAGTCACAAGCTCGCCGAGGTGGTCGACATCTCCGACCGCATCACGGTGATGCGCGACGGCCGCGTCACCGGCACGGTCGCGCGCGGCGAGGCCGATGCGAGGCGCCTCGCCGAGCTCATGGTGGGGCGCGAGATCGACCTCGTTCCCCGTCGTGCCGCATCACCGGCAGGTGCCGTGGTGCTGTCGATGCGGAGCGTGTCGCTGGTGCGGGACGGCTCGCCGCTGCTCGACGACGTCACGCTCGACGTGGCGGCAGGGGAGATCGTCGGCGTCGCGGGCGTGTCGGGAAACGGCCAGCGCGAGATGGCGGAGGTCGCCGCCGGCCTGCTCGCGCCCACCTCGGGGGAGGTGACGGTGTGCGGCGGCGCCGTGTGCGATCCGCGCGGCGCGCGGCGGGCCGGGCTGACCTACGTCCCCGAGGAGCGACTGGGCACGGGGTTGTCCCCGTCGCTGTCGATCGTCGACAACATGGTCCTCACCCGGGAGCGCGCGTTCCTCGTCGACCGTGGCCGCGCGCTCGACGAGGCATCGCGGTACATCGATCAGCTCGACATCAAGACTCCCGGGCCGCACACCCCTACGCGCAAGCTCTCCGGAGGCAACGCGCAGAAGGTGCTGCTGGCGCGGGAGGCGTTCGCGGCCGGTGACGACGCGCGGGTCCTCGTCGTGTGCTCGCCGACCCGCGGC
>JBIIHV010000089.1:0-7031 GCA_044235415.1 Ilumatobacteraceae bacterium
TGAACATAGACGCGACGCTACCTGTGCTGCCGAAGGGCAAGCCTCAACGGTTCGCGCGAGGCGTGCCGCCGTGTCGTGCCGATTCGACACCCGTGCCGACGGTGCGTTCGGGCACCGTGTCGGGCTACAGCGTGCGCGTCAGCGGTGGCGTCATCCGGTGGCGTCATCCGGTGGCGTGTGCTGTGGATCGTGCCCGTGGCCGTCTCGGTCGCGGCGGTTGCGCCGCCGAGGGGAGCGTCGGCAGGGGGACAGCGGTGAGGACGAGCCGGCGCCGTGCGGAGAATTGCCGGGATGCGCGCAGTGATCGACCGGATCTCGGAGACCGAGGCGCCCGTCATCGAGTCGCATCGGCGGTCCAGACGGTCGGAACGGTGGTCGTCGGACGCCTCAGGGTTCTCGATCCTGCGCGTCGACACCCGGTTGGACACGGTCTTCGGTATCGGGAGTTCCGCGTCGCGGGACCTCGTCCCGTTCGGGGAGCATGCACTCGGCCTCCCGGTGTCGGGGGAGTCGCTCGTCGCAGACGGGGTCCGCGTCACCGTGGTGGGGCCGGCGGCCGTCGACCTGGTTCGCATCGAACCGACGTGATCGATGCGACTCGGTAGGTTCGGGTCATGGACGAGTCACGGATCGTGGGGGCGTTGGTGGGCTCTGCAGTGGCGGACGCACTCGGAGCGCCCTTCGAGTTCGGTGGGCCGGGTCAGTACTCCGAGCGGTTCCCCGAGCCGCTGCAGGATGGCGGCAGCGAGATGATCGGCGGTGGCACCTTCGACTGGGCACCGGGTGAATTCACCGACGACACGCAGATGGGCGTGCACCTCGCAGAGAGCCTCGTCGACAACGACCTGATCCTTGAGCGTGACGATCTGTGGTTGCGCTGGCGGGCATGGTCCGAGGATGCCGCCGACGTGGGGATCACCACGCGCCGCGCACTGGGTTTCGGCGACTGGCGCGACGTCGTCCACCCCGATCCCGAACGGACGGGCGCAAACGGTGCACTCATGCGGTGTACGGCGCTGGCGCTGCTCGACGCGCCGCGGGAGGTGCGCCTCCGATGGACGCTCGAACAGGCGGCGATGACGCACGCGCACCCCGATGCCGGTGTTGGTGCGTGGCTCGGAGTTGCGGCGATACGTGCGGCGATCGAGGGTGGCGATCCCTTCGACGTCCTGCGCAGGGAAGTCGGCGGCCTGCCCGATGGGTCGCGCGAGCGCTTCGCCGCGGTGCTCGGCGAGGACTGGCATCCGATCGGGAGCCATCCGTACAACGGCGGCGTGTGGGTGTGCCTTGCGACCGCGGTCTGGGCCGTCAGGGGCGCCGCAACGTACGAGGAGGCGGTGGTACGTGCGATCGATTGCGGTGGCGACACCGACACCGTCGCCTGTGTTGCCGGCGCACTCGCGGGCGCACTGCACTCGATCAACGCGATTCCCGCCCGGTGGCGCAACGACCTGCACGGATCACCCGACGGCAGGCGGACGCTTCGAACCGATGACCTGGTGACCCTCGCTCGCCGCCTTGCGGGGTACCGCTGACGCGACACACAGTGGCGACATCCGCACGGATGCTGCATCGGTGTGCTAGACGATGCCGCACATTTGGAGGTTTCGGCATGGACATGGGAAGAACAGTGGCGCGAGTGACGGCGTACGTCGCACTCGTGGTTGTGGCTGCGGCGTGTGGCAGCGAGGCGCCAATTGCGGCGGCGCCCGACACCGACACGGCCGAGGCGCAGTGGGCGCCCTGCACGGGCGACGACGCACCGGGCGATCCGTTCGAGTGCGCGACCATCGCGGTGCCCGTCGACTACCGGACCCCCGAGGGCGGCACGCTCGACCTTGCCCTCGTCCGCATTCCTGCCAGCGGCGATTCTCGCCGTGGCGTGATCCTCACCAACCCCGGCGGTCCCGGCGGCTCGGGGTTCGACTTCGTCGTTGACTCGGGCGAGGACCTCGTGTCGAGGACCGGGCTCTGGGACTTCGACATGGTGGGCTTCGACCCGCGCGGCGTCGCCCGTTCCGGCGGGCTTCGTTGCCTCGACGACGCGGAATGGGACGAGGTGCTGTACTACGACGAGACCCCGGACAACGACGTCGAACAGGCGGTCTTCGACAAGTGGGACGCCGACGAGTCGACGTGCGAGGAGCGTCTCGGTGGGTCCATCCGCCACTTCTCGACCGAATTCACCGCGCGCGACATGGACCTCATCCGTGCCGCGATGCGCGTCGACCAGATTCACTACCTCGGCATTTCCTACGGCACGTACCTCGGTGGCGTCTACGCGACGCTCTTCCCCGACCGCGTGGCTGCCGTGTTCCTGGACAGCGCCTTCGACCCCCAGGGTGAGGAGCCGGGTGCAGTGTTGCTGACCCAGGTGAAGGGATTCGAGGACGCGTTCGGCAACTGGGTGGAGTGGTGCGAAGGGGACGAGTCGTGCGCCTTCGGCCCCGGCGACGTCGCCTCCCGCTGGGATGCGCTCTACGAGGAGCTGGACGCCGAGTCGCTGACGTCGAGCGATGGGCGAGACGTGAACCATGAGGTTCTTCGCGAAGCCACGGTCGCGTCGCTGTACTCCGACTCCATGTGGCCCGAGCTGGCGTCGGCGCTCGCGGACGCCGAGCAGGGCGACGGTTCGGCCCTGATGTGGATCGCCGATTGGTTCAACGGCCGCGACGAGGACGGCGCCTACGACGGGTCCTCGGATGCGTTCTACGTCATTGGGTGTGCGAGCGGGTTCGAGGAGCAGGCTCCGGAGGATCCCGCCGCCCTCGTGGCGCGACTGCAGGAGGCAGCGCCCCGCTTCACCCGCGGTCTCACGGTGGACGACTTCGACGAGCCGGGCTGCGAGGAGGCGTTCAGCGGCCAGCAGATGGTCGATATCGCCTTTGGCGGCACGGCACCCGTGGTCGTCATCGGGGGCGAGAACGACCCTGCGACGCCGATGCGCTGGGCCGAGGAGATGGCGGCGAACATGGGGTCGACGGCGGTGCTCGTCCGCTACACCGGCGAGGGACACGGTCACGTGCTGTCGTCACGGTGCGTCGCGGGCATTGCGAACGCACTCTTCACCGAGGGCACGCTGCCCAGCCCCGACACCGTGTGCGAGCCGGACGAGGCTGTTGGCGAACCCGATTGGTGGTCCACGATTCCTGAAGGCGCCCTGGTCGGGGACGAGCTCGACCCGGACGCAGTGTCGGCGTGGCTCGGTCTCGAGCCGACGCTCGGCCATTTCGTCCACCGTGCCGTGGCTGGCTCCGCCGAGGATGCCTACGCCACGATCTGGGAGGCGATGACCGATGCCGGCTTCCTGTACGCGTGCGAGCCGGACGACCCGCCGGTCGACGAGCCGTGCGGCTTCGAGGGCGCGACCCCGGACCACCAGGTCCGTGTGCTGATGTTCGAGATCTCCGGTTCCGACGACCTGCCGCCGGGTTGGCGGCTCGGCGCATCGGGTTGGCTCGTGTCGATCTACTACATCCCCTGAGCGCCGTGCTCGGGAGGGTGGCTCACGTGAGGTAGTCGTCCAGCAGCGCGGGGCGGAGACCGACGGTGCGGAGGTAGGCGAGCAGGTGCTCGAGCGACGCCTGCGTGTCCGGCCTCCAATGGAGGATGACGATGTCGCCGGCCCGGACGGGCCTGCCGGTGGCCGTCCGGATGGTCGACCGGTCGGCGGTGACGTTCCACATGACGATGTGCCGGATGCCGCACGCGTGCGCGGCACGCCGGGTGTCGTCGTTCCATGACCCGCGCGGCGGCCGGAACATGGTCGGCCGGGTGCCGGTCAGCTCGCCGATGATCCTGCTCGCACGGCAGATCTCGAAGGTCTGACGTTGCAGGGTCGACTTCGTCATGTGCGCGTGCGAGTACGAGTGGTTCTGGAACGTCATCGTCGGACGGGCGAGGAACCAGTCGGCGCGCTGCTCGAGAATCCCCGGCATGACGAAGTTGACGATGGGCAGTGTGCGCCGGTCGAGCCAGTCGCCGAGCTGGTCCGAGGTCACGGCCCCGTCATCGATCGTGATGAACACGACGGGATCGTCGGTCTCTACGCGGTAGACGACCTTCACTGCGCGCCATGCATCCCGCTGCGGCACGGTTGTCGCTGGCGCGGATGCCGGAGGCACGGTGGTCTCCGGCGGGGCAGTGTTCGTCGATGCGGTGGCGCGACCGCCCGTGAGCACCAGCGCCGCCGCGCATCCCGCAACCGACATGCGCGCCACGAGTCGTCGTGTTGCATCCACGGACGCCCACGCTAGGGAAGGGGGGATCCGTGCAACGGAATCCACGTACCATCCGGTCCGTGCCCGACGAACCCGCGCCGCAGTACCGGTCGCCGGTCGATCCCCGCGACGTCAAGGCGGGTTGGGTGGTCTCGGACCGAAACGGCTACTACGACAGCCAGAACATCGTGGTGGTCCGCGGAGAGGACGGACCCGAGTACTCGGTGATACTCCACCACTCCGAGAACAGGGAGGGCGGTCCGGGTCTCCGTCTCTATTCCACGCGCAGCACCGACCGCGGCCGGACGTGGACCGCGCTGCAACCCGTCGAGGACGCGACGCGCCAGTCGCACGACGGCTACCAGCTGGTCCACCGCACGGCGGACGGCCGGGAACGGATCTTTCTCTTCTACGGATGGAACATCGGGTCGCAGTACCCGCCGGGTGCCGACCCCGGGCTCACCGACATGAAGCGCACCGACATGCAATTGGACGAGGGGTACTGGCTGCGCGTGTCCGACGACGGAGGGCGCTCGTGGGGGGACCGCCGCTGGTCGATCCCCGTCCGACGCACTGCCATCGATCGGCGCAACCCGTGGGGTGGCGCGACGATGGGGATGTTCCTCTGCGACAAGCCGTCGATGATCGACGGCTCCGTCGTCATGGCGTTCCAGAAGACCGTCGACGGCGCGGGAGAGACCCCCGGCTCGGAGGTCTTCTTCCTCCGCAGCCGCAACCTCCTGGATGTCGAGGATCCGGGCGACGCAGAATGGGAGACGCTGCCGCGCGGCGATTCCGGGCTTCAGGCGCCGTCGGGCGAACTCCGCCTGGGCGAGGAGCCGCACATCCTGTGGCTCGGCGAGCCGCATCCCGGCCGGGTGCTCGCGCTGTGGCGCACTGAAACTGGTCGTCTCGCGACGTCCACCTCCGACGACGGTGGCGAGACCTGGATGCGATCCGCGTGGCTCGCCATCGGCACGGTGACACCCGACGGGCGCATCGAGTGGGCGCAACCGGAGATCGCACTGTGGTGGGACGGCACGGGCTTCGAGGATCGCCCGGGCTGGAACCCCGACTGGGCGATCGTCGATGGCCCCGGCTACCCCGATTTCGCCGAACTCGACGACGGAACCCTGGTCGTGGTCGAGTCGAACAAACTCGCCGTTCGCTGCCACGAGATCGACACGCGGTTGGTGTCGATGCTCCGGAGGCAGCGCGATCGTGCCGGTGCGCCGTCCGATCCACCCGTGCTGTCGGCCCAAGGTGCCATAGGTCTCCGCTCTCCGGTGCTGCCGGACCTCCGCGCCAGGGGCGGATTCTCGATCGTTGCACGCATCTGCGCAGATGGGATTCCCGAGTCGGACACCGTGCTCGCCGGCGCGCAGAGCACGGTGACCGCGGCGCTCGGGGAGGAGCCGACCGAGCGCACCATCACCAAGGGGTGGGTGCTGCGCGTACTGCCGGACGGCGAAGTCGAGTTCGCCGTGTCCGACGGCTTTGGCACGGGGTGTGCCATCTCGACGACGGGTCTCGTGCGCGGCGGGGGGTGGGACGGTCGCGGCCATTCGCTGGCCGTCGTCTTCGATGGCGGGCCACGGGTTGCGTACGTCGTGGTGGACGACCGACTGGACGACGGGGGCGAGCTGCGCGAGCAGGGATGGGTCACGGTGCCTGCAGGGCTCGGAGAAGTCGGCGGCGCGGAGCTCGACGTTCCTGACGGACCGGTCCGCTCACTCGAGATCTGGGACCGTCCGCTGCTCGTCAGCGAGGCGGTCGCGCTCCATCGCCGGGGCTGATCGTGGGGGCGGGTACCGTCTCGCACCATGCGCACCCGTGTCGTATCGCTCCTCGCCGCCGCCCTCGTCGCGGCGCTGCCGTCCGTTGCCGTGGCACAGCCAGGCGCGCCCCGCATGTTCACCGACCCCGAGGCGCCGGGTCACGGCGGATTCTCGGTTGCGCCCCCCACGGCCCCGTTGTTGATGGCGTTCCACACGTGCGTGTCCGACTGCAGCACGCCGAAGAACCACATGATCCGGCTCGCGCAGTCCCCCGACGGCGCGTCGTGGACCGAGGTGGCCGGCTGGCAGCCGTACGCGGGCTCCGTGCCCGATGTCTTCCGTCGCGGCGACACGGTGTACATCGTCGGAACCGGCGTGTCGAAGATCGACCTGCGTACCGGACGGGTGACCGCGCACCGCATCGCGACGAAGCGTGCGGACGGGTCGAACGCCATGCCGCGGGACGTGTCCTTCGCGGGCCAACTGGACGACGGGCGCCTGGTGATCGTCTACGTGCCGCCGATGAGCGAGGTCAGTCCGGGGGCATCGCAGTACCGCGTGCACCTTGCGGTCGAAAAGGCCGGCAGCGACGGCACCTCGTACGAGTGGACGACTGATGCGCTGACCATCGACCGCGCCGCGCTCCAGGTGCAGGGCGAGCCGACCGATCCCGACATCTTCTGGAACGGCTCGACGTGGGTGCTCTATGTATCGGTCGGTTCGAACGTGCTGGCCTTCACCGCTCCGACGTTGCTCGGGCCGTACTCGCCAGCGACGCAGTCGGTGGTCTCGCGGGACCAGGGCGGGGTGCCGTCCGGCATCCTCGCGCCGGACGGCACGGTGATGTCGTTCGTGAATTTCGGCGGGTTCGGCTTGTCGGCGGTCTCGATCAGGCGGGCGGTGTCGGCAAACGGCCTGTCCGGACTCGGTGCGTTCGCCGAGGTGCTCGCGGCCGGCCCGCTCGGGGCGACCAAGGCAGAGAGCCCCGGCGTCTCGCTCAACACTCCCGGCAAGGCCTGCGGGGCCGGCTGCG
>JBIIHV010000005.1:0-21473 GCA_044235415.1 Ilumatobacteraceae bacterium
TGCGTTCGGGAATCTGATCGAAAAAATTCCCCGTTGATCCGTCACGCGGTCGGCCCGCACGTGCGTCCGTTCAGGGACGGGGCAATCCAGCCCCGTCACGAGATGAACGGAGCATCCGATGTCGCAGGAAACGATGACGTGGCTCAACCGCAACGTGCTGATCGGGTACGTGAACGTCAGGGGAACGGCGTGGCACCACCTGAGGTCGGAACAGGGTGACGAGCCCAACCATTACGTCGGACCGGTGCCGATCGAGGACGTGAACCGCCGCCTCTTCAACTGGATGGCGGAGCCGAGGGAGCTGTTGATGCTCGTGCCCGACGGAAGTGGTGGAACGACGCCCGTTCCGCTGGATTCGCACCGCGCCATCGTGCGCAACGACAGCAACGAGGTGCTCAGCGTCCGCGGGGCGGACTACGCCATCCACCAGTACGGAGAGGTCCTCCTCGAGTCCGTCGCGCACCTGCTCGACGACGACCTGAACATCGGCAGCGCCGGCCTCCTCAGGGGCGGAGGCGTCGCATGGGTACAGATCGAGGCCCCGGAGAATTGCGTTGCCGCGGAGGGCCTTGAGTTTCGTCCCCATCTGCTGGCTGCGACGTCGCACAACGGCTCGATCGCCACCACGTACAAGCGGGTTGCGACCATCGTGGTGTGCGACAACACCCTGGCCATGGGACTGCGGGAAGGCCGCCGGGGTGCGTCCGACGACCGGATCCCGGTGGACGGCGAGTACAAGGTGAGGCACACGGCGGGGAGCAGGTTCCGCCTGCTCGATGCGCGCGAGGCGTTGAAGATCGTCTTCGACACTGGCGAGGCCTACAAGGCCGAACTGAACGCCCTGCTGTCCGTGAAGGTGTCGGAGCACGTCTGGGCGAGGTTCCTGGAGACGCACATTCCGATTGCAGAGGGCGCGACTGATGCCAAGAGGGGGAACGCGCTACTGCAGCGCCACACGTACAACGATCTCTGGAACCAGGACCCTCGCGTGGCGCCGTGGCGCAACTCCGCCCTAGGCGTGCTGCAGGCGGTGAACACGTATCGACACCACCTGCTGCCGGCGCGCGGCGGCACCGTCCGTCACGAGCGCAACAAGCTGGAGGCGATCTTCGGTACCGGAAAGGACAAGGATGCCCGCGCGCTGAAGGTGCTGATGGATCTCGTCAGATGAGGGAACGGCACGGCGGGTGCGTCAGCCGCGACGCCAGACCCTGCGGCCGCCGTACATCCTGCACTCCAGACGCGTACTGCGGATGGTCCGGATCGCTCCGAGCCGAGGGCACGCGGTGCCAATGACCGCCCGGGGCAGGAGCACCGTGGTCGTGGGCGCGACCGTCGTGGTCGGCGCGGGCGGCGCGGCGACGGTCGTGAACTGCCACGAACCCTCCGACGTGAACTCGGGGAGCGCCTCGCCGGCCGCGTTTTTGAAGAAGTTGCCGTCGATCAGCACCGCATACCGGGTGGACGGCTCGAAGTTCGTGCGCGGATTGATGATCACCGTGAACGTGTTCGGCTTGAAGGAGGCGACGGCGAGGCCGTCCTGGGCCCGGATGACCTCGGTGTGGATCCAGTCGTTGCCGACGAGCTTCTTGATCGTGAGGTTCCCACCGTCGAGACTGACGGCCTGGTCGAAGGTGAGCTCGAGGTTTGCATCGAGCGCGACCCCGGTTGCGCGGTGCGCAGGCGAACGGGTGAGCAGCACTGGCGGTGCGGCAAGGGCGGGGCTGACGGGGGCGAGCGGCGCCGCCGCGGCGACGAGCGCGGCGACGAGCGCGAGTGCGCCGTTGCGGCGCTTGGTCGTGCGGTTCATGCAGGAGTCAGAGTACCGTGCCGTCCCGATGGGTCTCGTCCATGCGGTGAACGGACGCCCCCTCGACGGACCGGTGCAGCCCGGTCTCGAGGTGGCAATCGTGGGCATGGGGTGCTTCTGGGGCGCCGAGCGGCTGTTCTGGCGGGTGCCCGGCGTGGTGGTGACGTCGGTCGGATACGCGGGCGGCCACGCCGCGTCGCCGTCCTATCGGGAGGTCTGCGGGGGACGATCCGGACATGCGGAGGTGGTGCGGATCGTCTTCGATCCGGCCGTGCTGCCCTTTGAGCGCGTGCTGGCGACGTTCTGGGAATCGCACGATCCGACCCAGGGCGACCGTCAGTGGAACGACGTCGGTCCCCAGTACCGCAGCATCGTCATCTGCGCCGACGAACGCCAGCGCGCGATCGCGGAGCAGTCGCGCGCCGACTACGCAGCCCGGCTCGCCGCAGCTGGCTACCCGCCGATCACCACCGAGATCGCGGTGGGAGGTGAGTACCACCTCGCCGAGGACTACCACCAGCAGTACCTCGAGAAGAACCCGGACGGGTACTGCGGTCTGCGGGGCACGGGCGTCGCATGCGCCGTGCCCGGCACGTCACCCGCCTGAGTCGAGCCAGCCCTTCGCGACGATCTCGTCGCGGTCTGCGTCGAGCGGCCTGCCCTCCCAGTCGAGCCGTCCCGGCGTCGCGGACAGCTCGGCGATCAGACCCTGCATCGGCGTGCCGCCCACCTCGGTGATGAGCCCCCGGGCGCGCACGTGCGGATCGGCTGCGACGTCGGCCATGTCCATCACCGGACCGGCTGCTGCGTCGGCGTCGGCGAGCTGCGCCATGGCCTCGTCGCGCGTCCGCGCCGCGCACCACTCGCGCATGCGCGACTCGACCGTGTCGCGGTGCTCGACGCGTCCCGCGAACGACTGGAAGCGCGGGTCGTCCCCGAGTCCGAGCATTGCCATGACGCGCCGTGCGACCGACTCGCTCGACGTGCTGATGCCGACCCACCGGCCGTCGCTGCACTGATACACGCCACGCGGCACCGAGTAGGGGAGGCCCGAACCCATGCGCGGCTGCAGCTCGCCCGACAGGCGGTACAGCGACGGCGTGGGACCCATGATCTGCAGCAGCGTCTGCAGCAGGTTGACGTCCACCACCTGGCCCGTGCCCGAGCGCAGCGCCACCATCGCGGCGAACGCGGCGGCGAGTCCGGTGACCTCGTCGGTCAGCGCAATCGGCGGCAGCATCGGGGGGCCGTCGGGCTCGCCGCTCACGGCTGCGAGACCGGCCATCGACTCGGCGATCGACGCGAAGCCCGGGCGCTGCGCGTACGGCCCCGTCTGTCCGAAACCCGAGATGCGCACGATCACCAGACCGGCGTTGCGCGCGAGCAGCACGTCCGGGCCGAGGGCGAGCCGCTCGAGCGTGCCGGGCCGGAAGTTCTCGACCAGCACGTTCGCCCCGTCGACGAGGGAGAGGAACGTGCCGCGGTCGCCGTCGTCCTTGAGGTCGAGCGCAATCGTGCGCTTGTTGCGGTTGACGAGCTTCCACCACAGGCCGCCGCCGTCGCGGGGGTCGCGCCACGCCATGCCGCGCAGCGAGTCGCCGCCATCGGGCCGCTCGACCTTGATCACGTCGGCGCCGAAGTCGGCGAGGTAACGGGCGCAGTTTGGGCCGGCGAGGACGGTCGAGAGGTCGATGACGCGCAGGCCGTCGAGCGGTGCGGTCACCGGACCGGCCTCGAGCGCCGTGACACCGCCATGCCGCCCCACCACCGTCCGCTGAACCGCCATGCGAGGTCGTCGTCGGTCGCTGGCTGTGCTGCAACCGGCGCCGGCCAGAGGGCCTCCATCGCCACGGCGATGGCGGTCGCCTCCTCCTCCGTCGGAACGGGGGCGATGGTGCGGATCGTCGGCATCGCCTAGAGGGGCATGTTGCCGTGCTTGCGCTGCGGCAGCGTCTCGCGCTTGGTGCTCAGCATCTTCAAACCCGCGACGAGCTTGATGCGGGTGTCGGCCGGATCGATCACGTCGTCGACGTATCCGCGCTCGGCCGCGGCGTACGGGTTGGAGTACTTCTCGGTGTACTCGGCGACGAGCTCCGCGCGCCGCGCGGCGGGGTTCGCCGCCTGCTGCAGCTCGCGCCGGTAGACGATCTCGACGGCGCCCTGCGGGCCCATCACCGCCAGCTCGGCCGTCGGCCACGCATATGCGAGGTCGGCCCCGATCGACTTCGAGTTCATCACGACGTATGCGCCGCCGTAGGCCTTGCGGGTGATCACCTGGATGCGCGGCACCGTGGCCTCGCAGTAGGCGTACAGCAGCTTCGCGCCGTGCCGGATGATGCCGCCGTACTCCTGGTCGACGCCGGGGAGAAAGCCCGGCACGTCGACGAACGTCACGATGGGGATGTTGAACGCGTCGCAGGTTCGGACGAAGCGCGCGGCCTTCTCGCTCGACTCGATGTCGAGCACGCCCGCCAGCACCATCGGCTGGTTGCCGACGATGCCCACCGACCGACCGTCGATGCGCGCGAAGCCGCAGATGATGCTCTTCGCCCAGTGGGGGAAGTACTCGAGGAACTCGCCGTTGTCCACCACCTCGGCGACGACCTTCTTCATGTCGTACGGCTGGTTCGGCGACTCGGGCAGGATCGTGCGCAGGGACTCGCAGCTGCGCGCGGGGTCGTCGCCGGTGTCGGCCGTCGGCGGGTCGCCGAGGTTGTTCTGCGGCAGGAAGCCGAGCAGGTAGCGGACCTCCTCGAGGCAGGCGCGCTCGTCGGCGCTGACGAAGGTGGCGACGCCGCTCTTGGATGCGTGGCTCATCGCGCCGCCGAGCTCTTCCAGCGTCACCTCCTCGCCGGTGACCGTCTTCACGACGTCGGGACCGGTGATGAACATGTGGCTCGACTCGCGGACCATGAAGATGAAGTCGGTCATCGCGGGCGAGTACACGGCTCCACCGGCGCACGGTCCGAGGATGACGGAGATCTGCGGGATCACACCGGACGCCTGCACGTTGCGGTGGAAGATGCCGCCGTAGCTGGCGAGCGAGACCACGCCCTCCTGGATGCGCGCGCCCGCGCCGTCGTTGAGGCCGATGACCGGCGCGCCCACCTTCAGGGCGAGGTCCATCAGCTTGTGGATCTTCTCCGCGAACACCTCGCCGAGCGCCCCGCCGAACACGGTGAAGTCCTGGCTGAACACGAAGACCTTGCGGCCGTCGACCGTGCCCCAGCCCGTGACGACCCCGTCCGTGTACGGGCGCTCCTCGAGGCCCGCGGCATGGGCGCGGTGGCGGGCGAGGAGGTCCAGTTCGTGGAAGCTGCCCGGGTCGAGCAGCACTTCGAGCCGCTCGCGGGCGAGCAACTTGCCCTTCTCGTGCTGACGCTCGATCGCCCTGGGCGAACCCGCGCGGAGCGCCTGCTCCTTGCGGGCGCGGAGATCCTGCAGCTTGTCGTCCATCGCGCCGCCCGACACGGCGCCGACGCTAGTGCGCGGGGTGGCTCAGCCCCCGGTGGTGGTGGCCACCGGCGGGAGGCTCGTGGTCGGTATGCCGGAGACGCCCGAGAGCGTCGACGGCACGCCCGGCACGGTGGTCGCACCGGGGACGAGCGTGGTGCCGGGTACCAACGTGGTCGCCGGCGACGGTTCGCCAACCGTGAACGTCGTTGCAAGCGGTTCGAGCTCGCCGGTCGTCGTCGCACCGGTGACCTCGATCGACCACACTCCGGGCGCCTTCAATTCGAACGACCCGTCGCCGGGCACCAGCGCCGCGCCGCGCCGCGTGAGCGGCACGCTGATCGCGAAGCCCGCGTAGCCCTCGGCCTGCGGGACGAGCCGGACGGTGAGGTTGTTGATGCGCGCCGGCTCGAGCAGCTCGATGCGAAGGGCGTTGACGCCCGTCGTCGCGGGGGTGACCGACACGACGACCTTGAACCTGTCGTTGCTCAGTTCCTGCACGAACGCGTAGGTCACCTTGCCGCTGCTGGACGGTGCGGCCAGGGTGGGGCTGCGCATCGGCAGCATCCACGAGGAGAGGATGAAGACGAACATCGCGACGAGGAGCTCGATCGACACGGCGCGCCGCAGCCGGCCTGCGAGTCCGGTCGAGAGTTCGTCCAACCGGTCGAGCCGCATCAGCGCGAAGTTCTTGATCGCAAGTGCGAAGAGCGCCATCAGCAGCGTCGCCAGCAGCTTCAGCACGCCCAGCACGCCGTGTCCGGAGACGAACGGGTTGCTCCCGTTCAGCAGGTACACCTGCAGGCCGCCGGTCACGACGGCTGCGATGATCAGCGTGCTCATCAGCTTTCCGATCCCGATGACCGCGTCGATCAGGTCGCGCGCACCCGCCCTGACGAGCACGACCCGGATCAGCAGCGCCAGCGAACCCACCCACACGCCGACGGCCAGCACGTGGATGATGCCGAGGATGTGGAACATGAACGCGACGTCCTGCCCGGCGCGGTTCATTCCCAGCGTGGCCATCATCGAGGTCACGAGGGCGATCGCCGGTACCTGCGTCTCTTCCTCGAGGATGCGTCGCGGCATGAGCACGACCCAGCCGGATGCGGCGACGAGGACCATCCGCAGGATGAGGATCCACCCCCCGCCGTAGTTGAGCGCGGAGAACCAGCTGAACGGCAGGAGATAGTCGGTGAAGCCGCCCCAGTCGCGCTGCATAGCGGTGAGCACGACGATCAGGTAGGTCGTGAGCATCGCGCCGATCCAGGCGAGGAAGTAGAAGCTCTTGGCGCGCTTGTACTCGGACCCCTCGGGCCACACGGTGAGCACGATCAACCCGCCGAACACCGACGCGATGAGCAGGTAGTTGAGGATGCGGAGGAGCCCGATGATCCCGCCGACGCGCGGGGCCTCGGTGGGCGTCGCGGCGGGTTCCTCCCCCGGGGGCGCCGGTTCGCCGGGCAGCGTGGTGGCGTTCGGATCGGGCACGAGGGTGGTGCCGACGACGGAGGTGGCGCTGGTGACGGCGGAGACGAACGAGAACGACCCGACGCTCTCGTCGGGCAGCGACCAGCTGAGCGTGCACTGGCCCGCCGGTGGGATCTGGGTCAGCGCGACGGACACCGTCTTCAGGTCGGCACCGAGCTGCGGAGCCCCCAGCCCGACGAGGCTCCCGTCGCAGGCGAGGACGAGACGGATCGACGTGGCGGCGTCGGTCGCGGTGATCGGATCGCGGAACACCATCTGGATCTGCGTCGGCGGGACGTCGACGCGCTGGTTCGCGGCCGGGTTCGAGGAGACGACCTCGTTGCTGCCGGTCGTGCCGGCCGCGGCAGCGAGCCCCGGTAGGAGCGAGATCGCGGAGCAGACCGCGAGGCCGGTGGCTGCACACGTGCGCCGAAGCAGGGACACCATGGTTCGACGAAACGCTACACAGCAGGGCTGCAGGCCACCGGCCGATCCGCGAACGACCGCTGGGTAGGCTCGCGCGGCAATGGCCGTCCAATCGCTGTACCGGCGCTATCGGCCCAGGCGGTTCGACGAACTGAAGGGCCAGGAGCACGTCGTCCGTGCGCTGCGCAACGCCGTCAAGAGCCACCGCGAGGGGCAGGCCTACCTCTTCTCCGGTCCACGGGGCACCGGCAAGACCTCCACGGCCCGCATCCTCGCCAAGGTGCTCAATTGCGAGGACCCGCAGGACGGCGAACCCTGCGGCATCTGCAACTCGTGCGGGGCCATCGACAGCGGCAACAGCTACGACGTGCTCGAGCTCGACGCGGCGAGCAACAACGGCGTCGAGAACATGCGCGACCTCATCGAGCGCGCCGCGCTCGGCAGCCCCGGTCGCCACCGCGTGTTCATCCTCGACGAGGTCCACATGCTGTCGAAGCCGGCCGAGGCGGCGCTGCTGAAGACCCTCGAGGAGCCGCCGCCGCACGTGGTGTTCGTGCTGGCCACGACCGATCCGCAGAAGGTCAGCGAGACCATCCGTAGCCGGACGCAGCACCTGCAGTTCCACCTGCTGCCGATGGCCGAGCTCGAGGAGCACGTGCGGTTCGTCGTCGCCGACGCGGCGCTGAAGGTGAGCGAGGACGCGATCCAGCACGTGCTCGCGCAGGGCGGGGGCTCGGCGCGGGACACACTGTCGGCGCTCGAGCTCGTCGCTGCGGCCGGAGGCGACGTCGAACAGGGTGTCTCGACCGACGAGTTCGTCGAATCGATCGTGGAACGCGACCCCGCGCGCGCGGTGCGCGCGGTGGCATCGGCCGTCGCGAAGGGCGCCGATCCACGGACGTTGACCGAGTCGGTCGTCGCGCACCTTCGCGACTGCTTCCTCTCGCAGATGGCGCCCGATCTCGTGCAACTTCCCGACCGCCGTGCCGATGCGGTCGCCGAGCAGGCCGCGAGGCTCCCGCTGGCGCAGGTCGTGCGTTCGATCGAGGTGCTCGGCGAGATGCTGGTGGAGATGCGCCACTCGCCCGACCCCCGCGTGCTGCTCGAGGTCGCGATGATCAAGCTGACCCGCGAGTCCGGAGCCGCCTCCGGCGACGTCGCCGCCCTCGAGGCGCGGGTGGCGCGGCTCGAGTCGTCGCGCGACCAGTCGGGTCCGATCGCGCGCACACCGGCACCGGTCGATCCGAAGACCGGTCGCGCCCAGCTGGGTGGCCGCGCGCGTCCGCCGGCGGCGACGACGGCATCTGCGGGCCCGCTGACGGAGGATCAGGTCGTCGCGCGGTGGTCGGAGGTCCTCGCAGAGCTGAAGCCGATCGCCCGTGCCACGCTGTCGACGGTCAAGCCGGTCGAGTGCGCGAACGGCTCGCTCGTGGTCGCAGCCCCGAACGACGCCACCGCGTCTCGCGTCGCGGAGCACGTGCCAGCCGTCGCCGCCGTGCTGGCGCGGCGGGTCGGGCACCCGATCGAGGTGCACTGCGAGGTCGATGCGCGGCGCGCGGCGTCAGGTCAGGCGTCCGCCCCGTCGGCCGCCGCGTCACGGGCGCCGGAGCCCATGGCCGCCGGGGCAGCCGGAGCAGCCACCGGCGACGACGACACCGGGCGGATCCCCGTCGACCAGATCGGTGACGTCATTCCTCCGGAGAATCCGATCGAGAACTTGCGCAGGGCGTTCCCCGGCTCCGAAGTCGTCGATGCGCCGTAGACGCCGGCACCACCGCTGATGTCGCTCGCCTATACGCCGCCGATGCAGGCGCTGATCGACGCGCTCGGCCGTCTCCCGGGCATCGGGCCGAAGTCGGCCCAGCGGATCGCCTTCCACCTGCTGAAGACGGAGCGCGGCGAGGTCGAGCGGCTGGCATCGGCGATCCTCGAGGCGCGGGCGCTGGTGCGGTTCTGCGAGCGGTGCTTCAACTTCTCCGACTCGGATCTGTGCAGGGTGTGCCGCGACGACGGCCGCGACCCCACGACGGTGTGCGTCGTGGAGGAGTCGCGAGACCTCATCGCGATCGAGAAGACGGGGCAGTTCAAGGGCCGGTACCACGTGCTGCTCGGCTCGATCAACCCGCTCGAAGGCGTCGGGCCGGAGCACCTGAAGATCCGCGAACTACTGGTGCGCATCGGCTCCGAGGGGATCGACGAGGTGATCGTCTGCACGAACCCCAACACCGAGGGAGACGTGACGGCGATGTACCTGGCGCGGCTGCTGAAGCCGCTCGGGCTGCGCGTGACGCGCATCGCAAGCGGCCTGCCGGTGGGCGGGGACCTCGAGTACGCCGACGAACTGACGCTCGGTCGCGCGCTCGATGGTCGGCGCGAGATGCCCGACTGAAACGTCCCGCACCGTGCGCGCCCCGAGGGCGCACGGTGCGGCGGGCTAGACGGTCCGGACGATCAGCGCGTCGCCCTGTCCGCCGCCGCCGCACAGCGCGGCCGCCCCGGTGCCGCCGCCGCGTCGCTTCAGTTCGTGCAGAAGGGTGAGTGCGAGCCGGTTGCCGCTCATGCCGATCGGATGGCCCAGTGCGATTGCGCCGCCGTTGACGTTGACGACGTCGTCCCCGATGCCGAGGTCGCGCATCGACGCGACGCCCACCGCCGCGAACGCCTCGTTGATCTCGAAGAGGTCGACGTCGGCGAGCCGCATGCCGCCGCGCTCGACCGCACGGACGATCGCGCGGCTGGGCTGTTGCAGCAGCGAGGCCGAGTCGGGGCCGGCGACCATGCCGTACGAGACGAACTCCCCGAGCGGCGCGACACCCCGTCGCTCGGCCTCCGCGCGCGACATGATCACGAGTGCGCTGCCGCCGTCGCTGATCTGGCTCGCATTGCCCGCCGTCACGGTGCCCGACGGGTCGAACGCGGGACGCAGCGCGCCGAGCGACTCGGCGGTGGTCGACCCGCGAACGCCCTCGTCGGTCGAGACCGTGACGGGATCGCCCTTGCGCTGCGGGATCGACACCCCGACGATCTCATCCGTGAGACGGCCCGCCGCGATGGCGGCAGCCGCGCGATGGTGGCTCTGTGCCGACACGCGGTCCTGTTCCTCGCGGCTGATCGAGCCGGCGCTGTAGCGCTCGGTGCCGAGGCCCATGAGACACGCGTCGAACGCGCACCACAGGCCGTCCCGGATGATCGCGTCTGCAAGTTCGACGTTGCCGTAGCGGAAGCCGCCGCGTGCACCGGGGGCCAGGTACGGCGCGTTGGTCATCGACTCCATGCCGCCAGCGACGACGATGGATGCGTCGCCACTCGCGACCATCTGGTGCGCGAGGTAGATGGCGTTGAGGCCGGACAGGCACACCTTGTTGACGTTCAGGGCCGGCACGTGCATCGGGATGCCGGCCTTCACGGCGGCCTGCCGCGCGGGGATCTGCCCCTGACCCGCCATGAGGACCTGGCCCATGATCACGTGGTCCACCTCGTCGGGGCGGACGCCTGCGCGCGACAGCGCGGCGGCGATGGCGGCGCCTCCGAGCTCGGCGGCCGACAGCGACGACAGCGCCCCGCTCATCTTCCCGATCGGGGTGCGTGCTCCAGCGACGATCATCGTTCCGGTCATGCGGCCAAGCGTATGCCGGTGCCGTGGGTACCCTTCCGCGAATGGACCAGATCATCGATGCGCTCGAGTCGGGCGCCGGCAGCGAGGCGTTCGCCGCGATTCCCGTCCCCGCGTCGTACCGGGCTGCGTGCATCGAGAAGGCCGACGAGAAGATCTTCGAGGGCGTGCCGTCCCACGAGAAGGACCCGCGCCGGAGCGTGAAGCTGCGCGAGGTGCCGGTGCCGGAGATCGCGCCGGACGAGGTCCTCCTCGCGGTGATGGCGAGCAGCATCAACTTCAACTCGGTGTGGAGCACGGTGTTCGAGCCCGTGAGCACCTTCGGGATGCTGGAGCGGTTCGGCCGCGAGAGCGCGTGGGCGAAGCGCCACGACCTCCCGTACCAGGTGATCGGCAGCGACGCATCGGGAGTCGTGCTGCGCACGGGGTCGGCCGTGCGCAATTGGCGTCCGGGCGACCGCGTCACGGTGCACTGCAATTACGTGGACGACCAGGATCCCTCGTCGCACAACGACTCGATGCTGGGCTCGAACCAGCGCATCTGGGGCTACGAGACCAACTTCGGGGGCCTCGCCGACCTCTCCGTGGTGAAGGCCAACCAGCTGATGCCCAAGCCCCGCCACCTCTCGTGGGAGGAGGCCGCAGTCAACGCGCTCTGCAACTCGACGAGCTACCGCATGCTGGTGTCCGACAACGGCGCGCGCATGAAGCAGGGCGACGTCGTGCTCATCTGGGGCGCGACGGGCGGCATCGGCGCCTACGCGGTGCAGTACGTGCTGAACGGCGGCGGCATCCCGGTCGGCGTGGTGAGCTCGCCCGACAAGGCGGCGATCCTGAGGTCGATGGGGTGCGAAGCCGTGATCGATCGTGCCGCCGCCGGCTACCGGTTCTGGAAGGAGGACGGCACGCAGGACCCGTCGGAGTGGCGCCGGCTCGGCGGCGACATCCGCAGCCTGGTGGGCGAGGATCCGGACATCGTGTTCGAGCACCCGGGCCGGTCGACCTTCGGTGCCTCGATGTACGTGGTGAAGAAGGGCGGCACCGTCGTCACGTGCGCGGCGACGAGCGGCTACATGCTCGAGTTCGACAACCGGTTCTTCTGGAACCGTCTGAAGCGGCTCGTCGGGTCGCACTTCGCCAACTACCAGGAGGCGTGGGCCGCCAACCGCCTGATCGCCAAGGGCATGGTGCACCCGGTGCTGTCCCGTACGTTCCCCCTCGTCGAGGCAGGCGAGGCTGCACGCGAGGTGCACCGCAACCAGCACGAAGGCAAGATCGGCGTCCGTTGCCTCGCGCCGCGCGACGGCATGGGCATCGACGATCCCGACATGCGCGAGCGGGTGGGCGAAGCAGCCCTCACACGGTTCCGGACGGGGTAGCCGCCGCAGCGTCGTCCGCTGCCCCGTGCGGGGTGCGAGACTGACGCCATGCTGCTCACCGAAATCGACCACGTTGCCATCGCGGTCCGCGACCTCGAGGCCGCCATCGACTGGTACCGGCGTGCGTTCGGCGCGACCGTCGCCCACCGCGAGGTCGTCGAACGGGACGGCGTCGAGGAGGCCCTGTTGCAGGTGGCCGACAGCTACGTCCAGTTGCTGACGCCGACGCGACCGGACTCGCCCGTCGCCAAGTCGCTGGAGAAGCGCGGCGAGGGCCTGCACCACATCGGGTACCGGGTCGACGACTGTGCAGCGGCGCTGGCCGCGATGGTGGCGGCCGGTGCGACCCCGATCGACGCCGCCCCGCGTCCCGGCAGCCGCGGGACCACGGTCGCGTTCATCCACCCGAAGGGCAGCTTCGGGACGCTCATCGAGCTCGTGCAGGAGTAGCGCATCGCACCCGTGGCGCTGGCGGTGGCTGCGGTGGCCGGCGCCGTGGTCGGTGCGTCGCGTGCGCGGAGGGCGCAGCGCACCGTCGTGTCGCTCGGCGGATCTCGGCGCCCGTGGACGCCGATTGGAGCGGCAGCGGGCGCGGCGCTCGCCGTCGCGTGCCTGCACCGCTTCGGATGGTCGTGGGAGTTCGTCGCCTACGCGGTGCTGATGGCCGCCGCAATCGAGCAGACGATCGTGGATGCGTCGACGAAGCTGCTCGTCCGGGGCACGACGAACGTGGCCGGAGGCGTCGGTCTGGTGCTGTTGACCGTGGCGTCGCTGGTGCGGGGCGAACCGGGGCGGATCGGCACCATGCTCGCGTGCGCCCTGCTCGCCGGCGCGTCGCTCGGTCTGGTTGCGCTCGTCTCGCGCGGGGGGCTCGGCGCGGGCGACGTGCGGCTCGGCGCGGTGCTCGCGATGTACACGGGATGGATCGGGTGGTCGGAGGCCGCGACGGCGGTCGCCGCGGGTGTCGCCGCGGCCGGCACCGTGGCGCTGCTGCTCATCGTCGCCGGTCGCGCGACGAGGCGGACGAGGATCGCGCTCGGGCCGTTCCTGATCGTCGCCGCGGTCGCGACGGTGCTGGCCCCGTCGGTGCGCTAGGACGTCTGCGTGCAGGTCCATCTCGTCGACGGCACCTACGAGCTGTATCGGCAGCACTTCGGCGAGGTGCGCCGGAGGGGCGAGGCCGGTCCGCGCTCGGCGACGGTCGGCGTGCTGTCGTCGACGCTGCAGCTGATCGAGGACGGCGCGACGCACGTCGGAGTGGCGACGGACCACGTCATCGAGAGCTTCCGCAACGGCCTGTGGGCGGGGTACAAGACGAGCGAGGGCATGGAGCCGGTGCTGCTCGAGCAGATCCCGGTGCTCGCCGACGCACTGCGCGCGATGGGCGTCGCGGTGTGGCCGATGGTCGAACACGAGGCCGACGACGGACTCGCCTCGGCGGCGCGCGCGGCGGCGGACGACCGCTCGGTGCACAAGGTGCTGCTGCTGACGCCCGACAAGGACCTCGCGCAGTGTGTCCGCGGGCGGCGCGTCGTGCAGGTCGACCGGCGCTCGTCGACGGTGACCGACGAGGACGGCGTGGTCGCGAAGTTCGGCGTCGGACCGGCGTCCATCCCCGACTGGCTCGCACTGGTCGGGGACTCGTCGGACGGGTTCCCCGGCGTCGCGGGTTGGGGTGCGAAGAGCGCGTCGGCAGTGCTGGCGCGCTACGGGTCGATCGAGGCGATCCCCGCGGATCCGGCCGTGTGGGCCGCGGACGGCGTGATGGTGCGCGGTGCGCAGCGACTCGCCGACGCGCTCGAACGGCAGCGGGGTGACGCCGCGCTGTTCAAGACCCTTGCGACGCTCGTCGACGACCTCGACGTCGGCACGGTGCAGGACTGGCGGTGGCGGGGCCCCGACCCGTCGTTCGAGCATGTGGCCACGTCGCTCGGCGCGCCGAGGCTGTGGGAGCGTGCGATCGTCGCGGTCTGATTGCGGTCTGATCGCGGTCCGATCGCCGACTGAGGCGACGGCCAGGCGATCTGCGGCACTCGTGCGGGGCGGCTGGTGCGGAGCGATCGCCGACTGAGGCGACGGCCAGGCGATCTGCGGCACTCGGGAGGAACCGATGAAGGCTGCTTCCTTCCGGACCTGACCTGATTCTCGGGTTCCCGTTGCACAGGACCCGACCGCCACCTCACTCGGCGATCCGTCCCCGACGCTACCGGACGGCCCTCCCCGCTCCGCCACCGGTATCCTTCGTGCGCGCCGCATCGTCGGCCGAGGAGGGGTGCGAGAGCGGCCGAATCGGCACGCTTGGAAAGCGTGTGAGGTGCAAGCCTCCGTGGGTTCGAATCCCACCCCCTCCGCCATGGCGAACGACCGTCACGACGACGCCGCGTTGCGCGCCGCGATGGAACTCGCGCTCGACCGTGCCCGCACCGCGCACGACGGCGGCGACGTGCCTGTGGGCGCGGTCGTCCTGCGCGACGGGGCGGTCATCGCCGCCCGCCACAACGAGCGCGAGGCGACGGGCGATCCGACGGCGCACGCGGAGGTGCTCGCCCTGAGGGATGCCGCGGCCGCGCTCGGCCGGTGGCGACTCGACGATTGCACGCTCGTCGTGACGCTGGAGCCGTGCGCGATGTGCGCGGGCGCGGCGATCGCCGCGCGGATCGGTGCGGTGGTGTACGCCGCGCCGGATCCCAAGGGCGGCGCCCTCGGGTCGGCCTACAACTTCGCCGCCGACCCGCGGCTCAACCACAACCCCCCGGTGGTCGCGGGCCTGTTGGCCGCCGAGGCTGGCGAGCTCCTGCGGGCGTTCTTCGCCGCTGCCCGCACGAACGGCTCCGGCCGCGACCCGTCGCGCTAGGGCGCAAACTCGAGGATGCGGGCGACGACCTCGTCCTGCTGCGCGTCGGTGAGCGAGACGTAGAGCGGCAGCCGCACGAGGCAGTCGCCGGCCTGCTCGGTGACGGGGCACTGGCCATCGCGTCCACCGAACCGCCTGCCGACGGTGGAGAGGTGCAGCGGCTGGTAGTGGAACACCGTGCTGATGCCGTGTTCCTTCATGTGGGCGATGAAGCGGTCGCGCTGCTCGCCGCGTCCGAAGCGCAGCGAGAAGAGATGCGCGGTGTGCTCGTTGCCCTCGGGGACGACCGGCAGGCGCACGCCGTGCTGCGACGCCCAGTCCCCGAGCTCGGCTGCGTAGCGGTCGAAGATCCGGAGACGCGCGGCGGCGATCGACTCGAAGCGCGAGAGCTGGCCGGCGAGGATCGCGGCGAGCATGTCGCTGGGGATCCAGCTCGATCCGATGTCGACCCAGGTGTACTTGTCGACCTGGCCGCGCAGGAACCGCGACCGGTCGGTGCCCTTCTCGCGGAGGATCTCGGCGCGCTCGACGAGCGTGGGGTCGTTGACGACGAGCGCACCGCCCTCGCCGCACGTCACGTTCTTCGTCTCGTGGAAGCTGTGCGTGGCCATGGCGCCGAACGTGCCGAGGTGCCGGCCCTTCCAGCGGTGGAACAGCCCGTGGGCGTTGTCCTCGATGAGGATGAGGCCGTGGCGCTGCGCGATCGCCGCGAGCCGCTCGATGTCGGCGGCGATCCCGCCGTAGTGCACGACGACGATCGCCCTGGTGCGGGGCGAGACCGCCTGCTCGACGAGCGCTGGATCGAGGTTGAGGGTGTCGTCCTGGACGTCGACGAACACGGGGCGTGCCCCGAACAGGGCGAACGCACTCGCCGACGTCACGAAGGTGAACGCGGGGACGATCACCTCGTCGCCGGGCTGCAGCCGGCACAGCAGCGCCGACATCTCGAGCGCGTGCGTGCAGTTGGTGGTGAGCAGCGCCCGGGGAGCGCCGAGCCGGTCCTGGAGCAGCGACTCGCACCGCCTGGTGAATGGGCCGGTGCCCGACACGTGTCCGTGTGCGATGGCCTCGTGCACGAGCGCAACGTCACCGTCGGTGATCGTGGCCTTGTTGAAGGGGATCGTCATGGTGCGGTGCAAGCACGCAGGCGGCTCGCGGGGTCAGGCTACCGACGCACGTGGAGCGGGTTCTCCGGCGCGCGAACGGGACGGGCGCGCGGCACCGGGCGATAGCGTTCCGTGACGGAAGGGTGCCAGAGCGGCCGAATGGGACGGTCTCGAAAACCGTTGTGGGTTTGTGCCCACCGTGGGTTCAAATCCCACCCCTTCCGCCACGGACGCTGACGACGTGGCGGGGCCATGGGCCCCGTCACGCGTCGGTCGTCATTCCGAGCAGACGAGCCCGTCCTTGGGGAGTTGCAGCGCGGTCAGGTAGCGGTCGACCGCGTCGACGACGCACTGATTGATCCCGTACCCGGTGTGCCGGTTCGCCTCGACGACGATGAGTCGGCCGTCGTCGAGCGACGCGGCGAGCCGCTTGGTCGACTCGAGCGGCGTGGCGGCGTCCCCGGTGGTGCCCACGACGACGATGGGACCCGCGCCCTCCGCGGTGACCGTCACGGCATCGGCAGCGGGAACCGGCCAGAGCGCGCACGTGTAGCCGTAGGCGAAGTTCGCGCCGAACCGCGGGGCCGCCTCGACGAACCGGTCGACGGTGGCCTCGACCTCCTCCACCGTGGTGGCGTCGCGGTTGTCGAGGCACGAGATGGCGAGGAACGCCTCGAGTTCGTTGCCGTACGTCCCGTCCGGCTTGCGCTGGTAGTACTCGTCGTACAGCTCGAGGAGCCCGCTGCCGTCGCCCCGTTGCGCAGCGGCGAGCGCGCGTTCGAGCTGCGGCCACAGGTAGTCGGAGTACATGGCCTGGGCGACCGCTGTGTATGCCACGCCCTGCGTCACTTCGGTGCGCCCCGGGGAGGTCACGAGTGGGCGCTCGTCGATGGCGACGAACAGCCGGTCGAACGCGCCTCCGGCGTCGCCGCCGTTGTGGAACTCGCACGTGGCGTCGGCGCTGCACGCGGCGAGGAAGGAGTCGAGTGTCCGTTCGAAGCCGGCGGCCTGGTTGAGCGCCTGTTGGACGGGCGGCTCGTTCGGGTCGGACGCACCGTCGAGCACGGCGGCCCGCACCGTGCCGGGGAACATCGTCGCCCACGTGCCACCCAGCTCGGATCCGTACGAGAAGCCGAAGTACGTGATCCGGTCCTCGCCGAGCGCGCGCCGGAGGCTGTCCATGTCCTGCGCGCTCGCCCGGGTGGACACCCAGGGGAGGATCTCGCCCGAGCGCTCCGAGCACTTGTCGGTGAAGTCGGAGGTCGCGTCGATCAGCGCGATGCGCTCCTCCTCGGTCTCCGGCGGGCTGTCGAGGCCGAAATAGGGGTCGTAGTCGTCGATGCAGTCGATCGCCGGCGTCGAGAGCCCCGTGCCGCGCGGGTCCCACGCGACGACGTCGAATGCATCGAGCAGGCTCGACGAGAAGTAGTAGTTGGCGTTTGTCGCAAGCGAGCTGCCCCCGAACCCCGGCCCGCCGGGGTTGACGAGCATCGAGCCGATGCGCTCCGATGCGTCGCCGGCGGGACGCATCTTCACGTGCAGGGAGAACGTGCCGATCGCCGGATCCTCGTACGAATAGGGCACCTGCAGCGTCGCGCATCGAACGGCGGATTCGGCCGGAAGGTCCTCGCACGGTTCCCACTGGATCGGGTCGATCGGGACCTCGACGACGGAGGGGCTGGTGCTGGTGCCGTCGTCGACCGTGCCGCCCACGGTCGACGACGATTCGTTCGTTCCGCCGCTGCACGCGGCGAGCACGATGGCGAGCACGGCGACCGGAACGACGAGGCGGTGGCGCATTCCGCAAATCTACGGCAGCACCTTCATCCGGTGGCTGCGGGCACCAGGTCTTAGCCTGACGGCGTGAACATGCCCCCGCACGGTCTGATTCCACGCGATGCGTCGTTCGTCGCAGGGGCACGGCTGTCGCGCGCCGGCCTCCGTCGGGTCGCGACGTTCGCGCGCCCGTACCGGTCGGGCATCGCCGGATTCCTCGCGGCGATCCTCGTGTCCTCGCTGGCCGCGCTGGTCCCACCGTTGCTGTTCCGCACCATCGTCGACCGTGCGATCCCGCGCGAGGACGTTCGTCTGATCGTGGTGCTCACGCTCGTGCTCGTGGTTGCCGCGGTGCTCGACGCGGTGCTGCAGGTGGTGCAGCGGTGGTTCTCGGCCCGCATCGGCGAGGGCCTCATCTACGACCTGCGCGTCGCGCTGTTCGACAAGGTCCAGCACATGCCGGTCGCGTTCTTCACGCGCACGCAGACCGGCGCGCTGATCAGCCGCCTCAACAACGACGTGGTCGGGGCCCAGACGGCCGTCACCGGCACGCTCGGCAGCGTGCTGTCGAACGCCGTGGTGCTCGTGACGACGCTCGTGGCGATGGTGGCGCTGGAGTGGCGGCTGACACTGCTGTCCCTCGTCGTGCTGCCCGTCTTCGTGCTGCCGGCGCGGCGGGTCGGCGTGCGCCTGCAGGCCATCTCGCGCGAGCAGATGGGGCTGAACGCGCAGATGAACTCGCAGATGACCGAGCGCTTCAACGTCGCGGGTGCGCTCCTGGTCAAGCTGTTCGGCCGGCACGACGAGGAGGTCGGGGCCTTCTCGTCGCGTGCGGCCCGTGTGCGCGACATCGGCGTGTCGTCGGCGATGTACGGGCGCGTGTTCTTCGTGGCGCTGGGGCTCGTCGGGGCGCTGGGCGCCGTCGCCATCTACGGCGTGGGCGCGCTGCTGGTGGTGAACGACGGCATCTCGGTCGGGACGCTGGTCGCGATGGCCGCGTTCGTGCAGCGGATCTACCAGCCGCTCACGGGCCTCACCAACGCGCGCCTCGAGGTGATGACGGCCTTCGTCAGCTTCGAGCGGGTGTTCGAGGTGCTCGACGCTCCGGTGCTGATCGCCGACCGGCCGGGCGCCGTCGACCTCGTCTCGCCGCGGGGCGAGGTCGAGTTCGACGCGGTCAACTTCCGGCACCCGCCCGCGAGCACCACGTCGATTCCCACGCTCGAGGCGGTCGCACTGCCGGTCTCGGCCGACGCCGACCGCGACGTCCTGCACGACGTGTCGCTGCGCATCGCGGCCGGCGAGACGGTCGCGCTGGTCGGCCGCAGCGGCTCGGGGAAGTCGACGATGGCGATGCTCGTCGCGCGGATCCACGAGGTCACCGGAGGCGCCGTGCGCATCGACGGCCACGACGTGCGGGACCTCACCGAGAAGTCGCTGCGGGCCGCGATCGGCGTGGTGGCGCAGGACCCGCACCTCTTCCACGACACCATCGCGTCGAACCTGCGCTACGCACGGCCGGGAGCCAGCGACGACGACGTGGTGGCGGCGTGCCGTGCGGCGCACATCCACGACGTGATCGCGTCCCTGCCCGACGGCTACCAGACGGTCGTCGGCGACCGCGGCTACCGGCTCTCGGGCGGCGAGAAGCAGCGGCTGGCGATCGCCCGACTGCTGCTGAAGGACCCGGCCGTCATGATCCTCGACGAGGCAACGAGCCACCTCGACAACGAGAGCGAGGCGGCGGTGCAGGACGCCCTCGACGCGGCCATGCGGGGCCGGACGGCGATCGTGATCGCACACCGGTTGACTACGGTTCGGACTGCTGACCGAATTGTGGTACTTGACGAGGGACGGATCGTGGAACAGGGGACGCACGCCGAGCTGATGGCGAGGGACGGCGAGTATGCGCTGCAGGTGCGCGCGGGAGGGAGCGAACTCTCGTGGTCGAAGGAGTGACGGCACCCGAGGCCCTCACGGTCAAGGCCTACATCGACCTCGTCAACGAGGTGCTCGCCGGCGGCGTCGGCAGCCACTGGGTGCACGGCGAGGTCAGCAACCTCAGGTTCCCACCCGCGGGCCACGTCTATTTCGATCTCGTGGAGAAGATCGACGGCGAGAGCTCCAAGGTCGCGATCAAGATCTGGAAGAGCAACTGGCAGCGCATCAAGCCGGTGCTCGCGAAGGCCGGCCTGGCGCTGGAGGACGGCATCAAGGTCTCGCTCTACGGCAGGTGCGAAGTGTGGAACGTCGCCGGGTCGTTCGCCATCTCCGCGTCGAACATCGACCCCAACTTCACCCTCGGTTTCCTCGCCGGCGAGCGCGACCGCACCATCCGCCGTCTCGCCGAGGAGGGGCTGCTGGGGCGCAACGGTGAGCTCGCGTTCCCGGTCGTGCCGCTGCGCATCGCCCTGATCACCAGCAGGGACAGCGCGGCGCACCACGACGCCGTGAGCGAGCTGCGCAAGTCGGGGCTCGGATTCCAGGTCTCGCTCTACCACTCCGCGGTGCAGGGCGCAGAGGCGGTGCGCGACCTTCCGGGGATCATCGCGGAGGCCGGCCGCCGCCGCGACATCGACGTGGTGATGGTGGTCCGCGGCGGCGGCGGCAAGAACGACCTCGCCGCGTTCGACGACTACGGGGTCGCGAAGGCGATCTGCGAGTGCCGCCTGCCGGTGGTCGTCGGCATCGGCCACGAGATCGATTCGAGCGTGGCCGACGCGGCTGCGAGCCGCCACTACAAGACACCGACGGCCTGTGCGGCCGCGCTGGTCGATGCGGTCGAGGAGTTCGTGTCCGACACCGAGGATGCGTGGAGCGGCATCGCCGAGACCGCGCTGGGTGCGGTCGACGGCGAGATGGCCTGGCTCGCGCAGGTGTCGTCCGAGCTGAAGTCGTCGGTGCAGTCGGCGCTCGAGGAATCCGCGACCAGGCTCGCAGTCCTCGGCAGCCGGCTGCGCATGCGCCCAGCCGCGATCGTCGGGCTCGCGGAGCAGGCGCTGTCGCACCGGGCCGACCGGCTGCGCCTGCTGGACCCGCGCACCACGATGGCGCGCGGCTGGAGCATCGTGCGCGATGCATCGGGTCGCGCCGTGCGGTCGGTGGGACAGATCAAGGCGGGCGACACCATCTCGGTGCAGGTGGCAGACGGCGAAGCCCGCGCGACGGTCGACGCCGTGCGCGCGTAGTTCGGGTCAACAGCGAGCACACAGGGGGAACGGACATGGCAAGGACCGACAAGCCGGGCGAGGGCGCGCAGGGCCTCACCTACGCGAAGGCGATCAAGGAGCTGAACAAGATCCTCGGCGACCTCGAGTCGGACGACGTCGACGTCGACGTCCTGGCGGAGAAGGTGGCGCGTGCCTCGGAGCTCATCGAGTTCTGCCGTCAGCGGATCTCGGGGGCCAAGATGCAGATCGAGGAGGTCGTACAGCGGGTCGGCACCGCCGACGGCGGTGCCGTCGATGACGATGACGACGGCGAGGAGTACGACGAAGACGACGAGGACTGAGCACCGCGCGCCCGACTGGGCGTAGCCTTGCACGGTGCGCACCCCTCCGCCATCGCTCGCCGGGGTCGCGGCGCG
>JBIIHV010000090.1:0-6896 GCA_044235415.1 Ilumatobacteraceae bacterium
AGAGTAGGACCAGTCAAAGAGGCCGTCATCGGGAGTTCTCCTGCGATATCGGCAGGCCAGAGAGGAATCTTGCGGAGCGCGAGGAAGCCGATCGCGTTGGAGCCAGACGGCAAGCGCCTTATGAAGTTGCAGCTGAGCCGCAATTGCGATCTTTGATCGGAGGGTGAGGGCGTCGTCGTCGTCGGTGATGGGGATGGTGTCGCGATAGGCGATGTCGCCGTTGTCGATGACATCACTGAGGTGGTGCATTGTGCAGCCAGTCTCCGAATGATCCTCGACAAGCACCCAGTTCAAGACGTTTGCTCCTCGACATTCCGGGAGAAGTGCGCCATGGATGTTGACGGCGTCGAGCCGCGGAAGCGAAATGAGCGATTGGGGGATCTTGAGCGAGTAGCTGAAGCAGACGAGCGCGTCGAGGTCGAGATCGGAGAGATGCTGCAGCAGTCCATCGGGACTCGACTCGGAATCACGTTCCTGCAAGAGGAATTGTGCGTCCTGCGGGACGTGATCGGTCGGCGCAAGTGGTGACGAGCTAACAATGGCCGCGAGGTGGTTCCCGAGGATCGGCACAGCCGTATCGAAACCGAACTGGTCAGCGAAGAGCGCGATCCGTGGGCGGACCGGATTCACCTCTTGACGACCTCGAAGTACAGGTCGAGCCCGCCGATGCGCGAGAGCGGAGTGGCCATCAGGATCTTGCGCATGCGCAGCGCACCGAATCCGCGGATGCCGACCGCGTCGAGGTTGCGGCACCGGATCGTCACGTCGCCGAACTCAGCGAGGATCGATCGAAGTGCACGCCGGCTGAGGTACTCGGTGGCGGGTGCAGCCGCACCGCTGGAATTGTGGTCGGAGAGCCAGCGCATGCGCTCGTCGGCGGCCACCGACGCGCCGCCCGTCCGGCGGTTGGCCCACGCCGTACGGGCCATGAGTCGCGGGCTGAGAATCCAGTTGCGCACCGAGAACACCGAATACACCATGCCGACGATCGTGCCGCCCGGTTTGACGACCCGGGCAACCTCGCGGATCGCGCGGCGGAAGTCGCCGGTGTGGTGGAGCGCGCCGATGGCGACGGCAGCTGCGAAGGTGCCGTCTGCGAACGTGCCCATGGACAGGGCGTTGCCCACCTGCGCGCGTGGCACGGAGACGCCGAGTTGCCCTGCACGGAGGTTGGCCATCGAGACGGGCCCTGCGGCGATGTCGAGCCCGAGGTAGTCGACGCCGCGCTCCATGAGGTAGCCGGCCACGGTGCCGTAGCCCAATCCGATCTCGAGGACCTTCCCGTTCGCGCGCGTCGCGGGCTCGAGGTGGCCCTTGAGGTAGGGGTAGAAGTCGAAGTACCAGTCGTCGAATTTCTTCAACGACTCGGGGCTCGAGTCGGTGATGCCGAGTTGCTGTGCGAGGTTCGTGCCACAGAGCTCGTCCCAATACGCGGCGTTTCGCTCATTGGTCGCGTCGTCGTTGGTGGGCATCTGATCGCCTCCGGTCGGCAATGGACGCATCGCTAGCCTGAATCCCGATGCAGCGCTCGGGCCCCTCGGTCAACCGACTCATGACCGTCGGGCTGAGTGTATACAGGTGGGTGAGAAGCCAAGTGATCGGGCTTCTCCCGTGGGGCGCGTCGTACCGTGCGTATCGCCTTATACGACGGTTCCCGAGGCTGTACTTCCTGTTGCGTGCCGTGCTGATGGGCGAAATGAGCGGGCCATCGAAATGAAGGTGCTCGTCCTCCATGCACTGCGGTCTGATTCGCGGCTCACGACGATCGAGCACACCCTGAGCTTCGCGCGGCACCTTGACGGCTGCGACGTGACGTACGTCAACGTGTTCGGCCTGATGCCGGTCGACTTGCACCGGCAGGGCTTCGACCTCGCAATCCTGACCTACGAGCTCGTTGCACAGCGGACGATGCCGTTCTGGGGCGCACTGGTGAGACGACTTGCGCCGTTGATGAAGGCGGCGAAGGTCACGGTGGTGATGCCGCAGGACGACTACAGCTGCTCGGGGATCCTCGACGATTTCGTCGCCGATCACGACGTGCAGTTCGTCTTCTCGCCCCTGACCCGCGACCTGCACATGCTCTACCCCCGTTCGCTGGCACGCGGCGTGCAGTTCCACGAGGCGTTCACGGGCTACTGGGAGGCCGACACCGTGCTGCCCGTGGCGTCGTTCCGAAAGCCGTTCGAGCAGCGGAACATCGACCTCGGCCAGCGCGTCCGCTTCCTCCCGCCCCAACTCGGACCAGCGGCGCAGCGCAAGGGTCAACTGGCGATCACGTTCGCCGAGATGGCGGAGCGGGCCGGATTCGTGTGCGACGTGTCGACCGACGCCTCGGCGGTGCTCATTGGCGACGATTGGTGGCGCTTCCTCGGCGATTCGCGCTTCACCGTCGGCCGACTTGGTGGGGCCTCGGTCGCCGACCCGAGGGGACGGCTGCAGGCCAAGGTGACGCAGCTGCAGCTACGCAAGCCGAGCATTTCCTACGACGAGATTGCGCGGCGCCTGCGGACCGATGAACTGCCACAGGGCGACTTCACGGCGATCAGCCCGCGACTGTTCGAGTGCGCTGCGATGGGCGTGTGCCAGGTGCTGGAGGAGGCCCACTACGTCGACGGGTTCGAGCCGTGGCGCGACTACATCCCCCTCGCCCCCGACCTGTCCAACGTGGACGAGGTGTTCGAGGCGATGCGCGACGTGGCGCGCTGCAAGGAGATTGCGGACAGTGCGGAGGCCACGCTGATCGGATCGGGGCGGCACACCTATCGCGAATTCGTCAAGCGGCTCGCCAGCGTGTGCACCGGCCACGACATCGAGGGACGGCCTGCCCCGATCGTGCACGACCTCGACGAGGGTCTCTTGGGCGGGGCGGATGCAGCCTTCATTGGCCGCGTGCAGTCGTTCGCCCGACGGTTGGTCATCCGAGACCGGAGGCTCCCTGACGAGCCGGCGGCGTCCGTCGCCCGCCAGTGGGTCGCGGCCTTCCGTCGGCGCGAGCTGATCGTCGAGTCGATGACGATTCCGTGGTGCCCGGCGAAGCCGCTGCTGGCCTCGTCGTAGACTCCGGGTCGCTCAACGTGGATTCGGGGTCGACATGTGCGGCATAGCGGGCTTCATCGCACTCGACGGTCACCGGGTTGCGAACGGACAACTGGCCCTCGACGCGATGAGCGGCCTCATCGCCCACCGCGGCCCCGACGGCCACGGCACGTGGATCAGCGACGACGGAACGGTGGGGCTCGCGCACCGCAGGCTCGCGATCATCGACCTCACCGACGGCGCGTCGCAGCCGATGGTCGGCGAGGCGGGCCGGGTGATCGCCTTCAACGGCGAGGTCTACAACTACCGCGAGCTCCGGTCGCGGTTCGCGTCGTACCGCTACCGGACGAACTCCGACACCGAGACGATCCTCGCGGCGCACGACGAGCTGGGCGCCGAGGCACCGAGCGCGCTCCGCGGCATGTTCGCGTACGGCATGTGGGATCCGGTTCGTTCGCGGTTCACGCTCGTGCGCGACCGGTTCGGCATCAAGCCGCTGTACTACACCGTCGCGGACGGCACGCTGTGGTTCGCCTCCGAGGCCAAGGCGCTGCTGCCGTTCCTCGATTCGGTGTCGACCGACGCGGGTGCGCTGGCCGAGTACCTCACGTTCCAGTACACGATCGGCGAGCAGACCCTGTTCAAGGACGTGAAGCAGCTGATGCCCGCGCACACCCTGGTGGTCGAGCGCGGCGCCGTCACGGTCGAGCGCTACTGGGACGTCACGTACGAGGTCGACTTCGGCCGCAACGAGGCGTATTTCGTCGACCGCATCAGGCAGCTCGTCGACGAGTCGGTCGACCTGCACCTGCGCAGCGACGTGGAGGTGGGTGCCTACGTGTCGGGCGGCATCGACTCGAGCCTGCTCGGCGTGCTCGCGTCGCGGCTGAAGGGCCCGGGCATGAAGGGCTTCCACGGCCGCTTCCTCGAGTACCCGGGGTACGACGAGAGCGCGTATGCGCACGAGGCGGCGTCGATGATGGGCGGCGAGCTGTTCGTCAGCGACATCGGGGCGTCCGACTTCATCGAGCACCTGCGCAAGGTGGTGTTCCACCTCGACTATCCGGTGGCCGGTCCGGGCTCGTTCCCGCAGTACATGGTGTCGAAGCACGCGGCCGGGCACCTGAAGGTGGTGCTGGGCGGCCAGGGCGGCGACGAGATCTTCGGTGGCTACGCGCGGTACCTGATCGCCTACTTCGAGCAGTGCATCAAGGCGGCCATCGACGGCACGTACAAGGACGGCAACTTCGTCGTCACGATCGAGTCGATCGTGCCCAACCTGGGGCTCCTGCGCGAGTACAAGCCGCTGCTGCAGGAGTTCTGGCGGGAGGGGCTGTTCGGTCCGCTCGACCAGCGGTTCTTCCGCCTGATCGACCGGTCCACCGACATGCGCGACGAGGTCGACTGGTCGGCGCTCGACATGGCCAAGGTGAAGGACACCTTCCTGACGCTCTTCAACAACTCGTCCAACGTGCGCCGCGAGGCCTACTTCGACAGCATGACCCACTTCGAGTTCAAGACGCTGCTGCCCGCGCTGCTGCACGTGGAGGACCGCATGAGCATGGCCCACGGCCTCGAGAGCCGCGTGCCGTTCCTCGACCACCCGCTCGTCGAGTTCGCCGCCACGGTGCCGGCCGACGTGAAGTTTCCCGGCGGCAAGCTGAAGCACCTGCTGCGCGCGGCCTTCCACGACTCGATCCCTCCCGCCATCCTCGACCGCAGGGACAAGATGGGCTTCCCTGTGCCGCTCAAGGAGTGGATGTCGGCCGAGACGTCGGGCTTCGTGCGCGACATCTTCTCGAACCTCAAGGGAGCGTCGCGCGAATACGTGAACGCAGACGCCGTGCTCGCGAACTTCGCCAACACCGGCCGGTTCTCTCGCAAGACGTGGGCGTTGCTGTCGCTCGAACTGTGGCAGCAGGAGTTCCACGACCGTGCGGCGCACTACCGGTCGCTGGTTCGCTAGCCGGTTAGCATCGCCGACCGTGAAGATCCTCGTCACGGGCAGCGCAGGGCAGGTCGGTTCGCACGTCGTCGACAGCGCGCTCGCGCAGGGCGACGAGGTGATGGGCATCGACAATTTCGCGACCGGCCGCCGCATCCACGTCGTCGCCAACCCGGGGTACGAGTTCGTCGAGGGCTCCATCGCCGACGCCGGCCTGCTGGACGCCATGTTCGACCGGTTCCGCCCCGACGTGGTCGTGCACACCGCCGCGGCCTACAAGGACCCCGACGACTGGCGCACCGACGTCGAGACGAACGCCCGAGGCATGGTGAACCTGTTGTCCGCGGCCAAGCGCGCAGGCACTGGACGGTTCATCTACTTCCAGACCGCGCTCATCTACGGGGTGAAGCCCGACGAGAACCCGGTGACCCTCGGCCACCGCCGCCAGGTCGACAACTCGAGCTACTCGATCTCGAAGGGTGCCGCCGAGGACTACCTCACCCTTTCGGGCATCGACTTCGTGACCTTCCGGCTGGCAAACGTGGTCGGGCCGCGGAACGTGTCGGGCCCGCTGCCGATCTTCTTCCAGCGCCTGTCCGAGGGCAAGCGCTGCTTCGTCACGCCAGCCCGGCGCGACTTCGTGTACGTCGGCGACCTGGTGAAGGCGGTCATGCGCGCCGCGGCCGGCACCGGCAGCGGCGCATACCACTTCTCCAGCGGCACCGACGTGCCGATCATCGACCTGTACGACGCAGTCGTGAAGGCGATGGGGCTCGAGACGTACCCCGAGCCCGAGCGCCGCGAGCTGAGCCCCGACGACGCGCCGTCGATCCTCCTCGACCCGTCGCGCACCTTCCGCGACTTCGGTCCGATCGAGTTCACCCCGCTCGAGACCACGGTGTGGAACGCGGTGGCGTACTACCGCGAGCACGGCGTGACCGGCGGGTTCACGCACCTGCGGTCCAACGAGAAATGAGGCTGCTCGTCACCGGCGGCGCCGGGTCGCTCGGCAGCAACCTCATCGAGCACGTGGGCGACCGGTGCGACGCCGTGCTCGTCGTCGACAACTACGCGACCGGCAAGCCCCAGGCGCTGCTGCCGCGGCCCAACCTGACGGTGGTCGAGGGCACCATCGAGGACGCGGCGCTCGTCGACCGGCTGTTCGGCGAGTTTGCGCCGACGCACGTGGTGCACAGCGCCGCCTCGTACAAGGATCCGAACGACTGGGTGCGCGACGCCAGCGTCAACGTCATCGGCACCATCAACGTGGTGCGCGCCAGCGAGCGCGCCGGGGTGCGGCGGTTCGTCAACTTCCAGACCGCGCTGTGCTTCGGGCGCCCGTCGACCGTGCCGATTCCGGCCGACCATCCGACCAGGCCATTCACCAGCTATGGCGTGTCCAAGACGGCGGGTGAGGCGGTGGTGCAGGCGAGCAGCCTCGACTGGGTGTCGCTGCGGATCGCCAACGTCACCGGCCCGCGGCTCGCCATCGGCCCGATGCCCGCGTTCTACAAGCGCCTCAAGGCGGGCGAACCCTGCTCGGTCTCGACGACGGTGCGCGACTTCCTCGACATGTCCGATTTCCTGTCGCTGATGGACCTGGTGCTCGCCGCCAGCGGGCGCGGCACCTACAACGTGTCGACCGGCGAGGGCCACACGATCCAGGAGGTGTTCGAGGTGGTCGCGCGGCACCTCAGCATCTCCGGCGCGACGCCCGCCGCGGTGAACCCGCCGGGGGCCGACGACGTCGCGGCCGTGGTGCTCGATCCGTCGGAGACCGCGCGGGCGTTCGGTTGGGCCGCGAAGGTGGGCTTCGAGGAGACGGTGCTGCGGATGCTGCGCTGGTACGACGAGCACGGCATCACCGACGTGTACAGCCACCTGCAGGGGCAGCGATGAGTACGTCGAACCCGCT
>JBIIHV010000091.1:0-6868 GCA_044235415.1 Ilumatobacteraceae bacterium
GACGGCCGGGTCGTAGTCGCCGTGGTTGACGCCGTAGACGAACGTCGCGTCCGCTCCCGCGCTCGGGGCCGACACCACCACGCGGGGCGCTCCTGCCTCCAGGTGGGCGGCCGCCTTGGCGCGGTCGGTGAAGAAGCCCGTCGACTCGATCACGAGATCGACGCCGAGCGACGCCCAGGGGAGCTCGGCCGGGTTCCGCACCTGCAGCACCGAGATCGTGGAGTCTCCCGCCGCGATTCCTCCGTCGACGGCGCGCACCTCGCGCGGGAGGACGCCGAGCACCGAGTCGTACTTCAGCAGATGTGCCATCGTCGGGATGGCGCCGAGGTCGTTGACCGCGACCACGTCGATCGGGGCCCCCTGCGCGAGGGCCGCCCTGAAGAAGTTCCGGCCAATCCTGCCGAATCCGTTGATGCCGACGCGGACGCGATCACCTGCCATGACGCATCAGACTAGTCGTCCGGCCCGATCAGCGACCGAGGTCGCGGTGCGTGACCCTCGGATCGTGGCCACGGGACGAGAGCCACGACGCGAACCGCTCGGCTATCGCGACCGACCGGTGCCGGCCGCCCGTGCACCCGATTGCAACGGACAGGTAGCTCCGTCCCTCGTCGCGATAGGCCGGCAGGAGCAGGTCAAACATGGACTCCATGCGGTCGAGGAACTCCGCGGCGAGGGATCCTGCGAGGACGTGTCGCGCGACCTCGGGGTCGAGACCCGACATGGGACGGAGACGTTCGTCCCAGTGCGGGTTCGGGAGGAAGCGCACGTCGAACACGAGGTCGACGTCGAGCGGAATCCCGTGCTTGTAGCCGAACGACACGACCGCGATCCTCATGCCGTCGGGGGATCCCGCCGTGGCGAAGAACTCCGCAATCCGCGACTTGAGCTGGTGCACCGTCATCGCCGACGTGTCGATCACCATGTCGGCGGCGCCCTTCACCGGCTCGAGCATCGTGCGCTCGCGGGTGACGGCGTCCTCCACGCCGCCGCGGCCGTCGTCGAGCGGGTGCTTCCTGCGGGTCGCGCCATAGCGCTTCACCAACTCGGCGGTTGATGCATCGAGGAAGAGGGTCCGCACCCGGTGTCCCGCGTCCCGGAGGGATCGGGCGACGTCGAGCGCCCCCTCCTGGTGCGACGGGAGGCCGAGTACGAGCGCGAGGTGCGTGCGGTAGGCGGCAGACGATCCTGCGAGCTCGACCACCTTCTCGATGAGCTCCACCGGCATGTTGTCGACGACGAACCACCCGAGGTCCTCGAGGTCGTCGGCGGCCTGTGACCGGCCCGCACCCGACAACCCGGTGATCAGCAGGATGTCGGCCACGACGCGGCCAATCTAGTTCCGGAGGTGCTCGTGGACGCGGCGCGCGACGTCGTCGGGCAGCCACGGCAGTGCGAGGAGGTCCTCCAGCGACGCCGCCTTCACGCCCCGGACGCCGCCGAAGGCCTTCACGAGACGCTGCTTCCTCGCATCCCCGAGACCCGGAACGCCGTCGAGTGCACCGCGCACCATCCGCTTCGCCCTGCGCTGGCGGTGGTGGGCGTTCGCGAACCGGTGCGCCTCGTCACGCACAACCTGCAGCATGAACAGCGCATCGCTGCCACGGGGCACGTCGACGGGATCGGTCCTCCCGGGCAGATAGACCTCCTCGAAACGCTTCGCGAGCGCCGCAACGGGGATCTCCTCCTCCAACCCCAGCTCGCGCACGACGTCGACGGCAACCGACAACTGGCCCTTACCGCCATCCACCAGCAGCAACTGCGGCGGGTACGCGAACTTCGCCCGCCGATCCGTCGGCGGCGAGTCGCGCTCCTCGATGTATCGGCGAAGCCTCCGTCCAAGCACCTCGCGCATTGCCGCGTAATCGTCGTTGCCCGGCACCGCGACGGTGAACCGGCGATAGTCGCGACGGAGCGGCAGTCCGTCCTCGAGTACGACCATGCTGCCGACATAGTCGGTCCCCTGCAGGTGCGCCATGTCGTAGCACTCGATCCGCAGGGGCGCTTCCGGCAGCCCGAGGAGGTCCTGCAACTCGAGGAGCGCGCGGCTGCGGGCCGAGTGGTCGGACGCCCGCTTCATCCTGTGGCGCTGGAGCGCATCGGCCGCGTTGTGGACCGCGATGTCGAGCAGCGCGCGCCGGTCACCGCGCTGCGGCGCGGCCACCGCCACCGCACCCCCGCGACGCTCGCCGAGCCACGCCGTCACCGCGTCCGCCTGGTCCGGCAGCACCGGCACCAGCACGGTCGCGGGCACGCCCATCGCGGGATCGTCCGAGTAGAGCGCGTCGAGCACGCGGCCGACGAGACGATCCTGGCCGATGTCCTCGACCTTGTCGAGGATGAACCCGTGTCGGCCGATGACTCGTCCGTGGCGCACCGTCAGCACCTGAATGGACGCCTGCAACTCGTCCTCGGCGAGTCCCACCGCGTCGAGATCGTCCTCGGGGCGCCCCACCATCTGCTGCTTCTCGAGCACGCGGGACACGGCCGAGATCCGGTCGCGCAACCGTGCGGCACGCTCGAAGTCCTGCCGCGACGAAGCATCCGACATGTCGGCGGAGAGCGACGCGACGATCTCGTCGCCCGCTCCGGAGAGAAACCGCACGAGGCTCCGGACGTGCACGGCGTAGTCGTCCGTCGTGACGGCCCCGACGCACGGCCCCGCGCACTTCTCGATGTGGAACAGCAGGCAGGGGCGGCCGAGGCGCTCGTGCTCCTTGAACTTCACCTGCGAACACGTCCTGACCGGGAAGGTCTTCGTCACGTGGTCGAGCACCTCGCGGATCGCCCAGGCCTGCGCGTACGGACCGAAGTAGCGGACGCCCTTCTGGCGCCTCCCGCGCACGACGGCCGCCCGTGGCCACTCCTCTCCCGTCGTGACCGCGAGGAACGGGTAGCTCTTGTCGTCGCGCAACCTGACGTTGAACCGCGGATGGTGCCGCTTGATGAGGCTGTGCTCGAGCATCAGCGCCTCGAGCTCGTTGCGGACCTCGATCCACTCGACGCTTGCCGCAGTGACGACCATCGACGCCGTCCGCGGGTGCAGCCGGGAGGGGTCTGCGAAGTACGAACCCACGCGAGACCGCAGGTTGGTGGCCTTACCGACGTAGATCACCCGTCCGTCTGCGTCTCGAAAGAGGTACGACCCCGGCGACTCGGGGATGCGCTCCGGCGGGCGCTCCACGCTCAGCCCGCGGCGAGCACAGGACCGAGGAACCGGCCCGTGTGGCTTCCTGCGGCCGACGCGACAGATTCGGGTGGCCCCTCCGCGACGACCCGCCCTCCGCCGCTGCCACCCTCTGGACCGAGGTCGACGAGCCAGTCGGCGCTCTTGATGACGTCGAGGTTGTGCTCGATCACCAGCACCGTGTTGCCCTGGTCGACGAGGCGCGACAGGACGGTCAGGAGCCTGCGCACGTCCTCAAAGTGAAGCCCGGTCGTCGGCTCGTCGAGGAGGTAGATCGTGTGCCCCGTGCCGCGGCGGGCGAGCTCGGCCGCCAACTTCACGCGCTGCGCCTCGCCACCCGACAGCGTCGGCGCGCTCTGGCCCAGCCTGACGTAGCCGAGCCCGACGTCGTCGAGCGTCTGCAGGTGCCGCGCGATCCTCGGCTGGTTCGAGAAGAACCCGACCGCCTCCGCGACCGGCATGTCCAGCACGTCCGCGACGTTCTTTCCCTTGAACTCGATGTCGAGCGTGTCGCGGTTGTAGCGCGCCCCGCGGCAGACCTCGCACGGGACGTACACGTCCGGAAGGAAGTGCATCTCGATGCGCAGGGTGCCGTCGCCCGAGCACGATTCGCACCGTCCACCGGGCACGTTGAAGCTGAAGCGGCCCGGCTGGTAGCCCCTCACCTTCGCCTCCGGCGCCGACGCGAACAGCTTCCGGATGTCGTCGAAGACCCCCGTGTACGTCGCGGGGTTCGACCGCGGGGTTCGGCCGATGGGCGACTGGTCCATGTCGATGACCTTGTCGAGGTGGCCGGATCCGTCGACGGCGGTGTGCCGCCCCGGCGCCGCCTTCGACTTGTAGATCTTCTGCATCAACGCCGGCAGGAGGATGTCGCGGACGAGCGTGCTCTTTCCGCTGCCCGACACCCCCGTCACCGCGACGAGGCAACCGAGCGGGAACTTGACCGTGAGGTTCTGGAGATTGTGCTCCCGTGCGCCGCGCACCGTCAGCCAGTGCGCGCCGGGCTGCCGGCGCACGGCGGGAACCGGAATGCTCCTTGATCCGGACAGGTACTGGCCGGTCAGCGACTCCTTGACCTTGGCGATACCCGGCACCGGCCCCGAGTACACGACCTCTCCACCGTGCTCGCCCGCACCGGGACCGATGTCGACGATCCAATCGCTCGCTCGAATCGTGTCCTCGTCGTGCTCCACCACGAGGACCGTGTTGCCGAGGTCACGGAGGCGGTGCAGGGTCTCGATGAGGCGGTGGTTGTCGCGCTGGTGCAGACCGATTGACGGCTCGTCGAGGACGTACAGGGTTCCGACGAGGCCGGACCCGATCTGGCTCGCGAGGCGGATCCGCTGGGCCTCGCCACCGGCGAGGGTCGCGGCGGCACGCGACAGCGTCAGGTAGTCGAGTCCGACGTCCACGAGGAAGCCGAGACGGGCGTTGATCTCCTTCGTCACCCGTTCGGCGATGATGCGGTCGCGATCGCCGAGCTCCAACCCGCGCAGGAACGCCGCCGATTCCCCGATCGGGAGGTCGCACACCTCGCTGATGTTCCGGCCGCCGACGGTCACCGCGAGGGAGGCGTGCTTCAGCCGAGCCCCCTTGCACTTCCTGCACGGCACCTCGCGCATGTAGCTCTCGAACTGCTCGCGCGTCCCGTCGCTCTCCGACGTCTCGTGCCGGCGCTTGATCCACGGCATCACGCCCTCGTAGGACGACGTGTACTGGCGCTCGCGCCCGTAGCGGTTGCGGTACTTCACCAGCACGGCCTCGCCCGCCCCGTTCAGAACCAGCGTCCGGTGCTTCTCGGCGAGCTTCGACCACGGTCGGTCCATGTCGATGCCGTGCTCGCCCGCGAGCGACTGCAGCATCCGGACGAAGTACTGCGTGTGTGCAGAGCGCCACGGTGCGATGGCGCCGTCCGAGAGGGAGAGCGACGGGTCCGGCACGACGAGGTCGGGATCGACCTCGAACCGCGTGCCGAGCCCGAGGCACGAGTCGCACGCACCGAACGGGGAGTTGAACGAGAAATTGCGGGGTGCCAGCTCCTCGTAGCTCTCGCCGCACTTCGGGCACGCGAGGTGCTGGCTGAACGTGACCACGTCGCCCTGAGGCACGATCTCGATGGCGGCGGTCCCCTCCGCCAGGCGCAGCGCCGTCTCGAGGCTGTCGGTGAGCCGGCGACGGATGCCGTCCTTTCGGACCAGACGGTCGACGATCACCTCGATGGTGTGCTGCTCGTACCGCGCGAGTTTGCGGCCCTGCGCGAGGAAGTCCGCGATCTCCACGGTCTCGCCGTCCACCTTCGCCCTCGTGAAACCCTGGGACGCGAGGTCGGTGAGGAGCGTGTCGTACTCGCCCTTGCGGCCGTGGACGACCGGTGCCAGCACCTGGAAGCGCGTGCCCTCGGGCATCTCCTCGATCCTGTCGACGATCTGTTGGGGCGTCTGGCGCGACAGTCGCGTCGAGTCGCGCCAGCAGTGCTGCTGTCCGATCCGGGCCCACAGCAGGCGCAGGTAGTCGTACACCTCGGTGATCGTCCCCACCGTCGATCGGGGGTTGCGGGAGGCGGTCTTCTGGTCGATCGAGATCGCCGGCGAGAGACCCTCGATGACGTCGACGTCGGGCTTGTCCATCTGGCCGAGGAACTGGCGCGCATAGGCGCTCAGGGACTCGACGTAGCGGCGCTGCCCCTCCGCGTAGATGGTGTCGAAGGCGAGGCTGCTCTTCCCCGAACCCGAGAGGCCCGTCAGCACCACGAGTCGGTCACGCGGGATCTCCACGCTCACGTTCTTCAGGTTGTGCTCGCGCGCACCCCTGACGACGATCCGGTTTCCCTGGATGCCCGCGGGCGTCTGCTTCGGCACGCGGAGAGGCTCTTAGAGGGCGTCGCGGAGCTCGCGCCGGAGCTCCTTCACCTCGTCGCGGAGGCGGGCGGCGTACTCGAACCTGAGTTCGGCGGCCGCCAGGTTCATCTCCTCCTCAAGGGTCTGGATGAGGCGGGCAAGTTCCTGCTGCGGCAGCGACCGGAGGTCGGCCACCACGCGGTCGTGCTCCTTCCGGCGCCGGTCTCCGCGGCCCGCCGACGCTCCCGCCTCGCTCGGACGCAGGACGTCGAGGATGTCGCCGACCGCCTTGCGAATCGTCTGCGGATTGATGCTGTGCTCCGCGTTGTACGCGACCTGGCGGATGCGCCTGCGATTCGTCTCGTCGATGGCGGCGTCCATCGCCTTCGTCCGCTTGTCGGCGTACATCACCACCTGCCCGTTGACGTTCCTCGCCGCACGCCCGATCATCTGGATGAGCGAGGTTTCGCTGCGCAGGAAGCCCTCCTTGTCGGCATCGAGGATCGCGACGAGCGACACCTCGGGGAGATCCAGTCCTTCCCGGAGCAGGTTGATCCCCACCAGCACGTCGAACTCGCCGAGGCGGAGCGCACGGAGGATCTCGATCCGCTGGATGGTGTCGATGTTCGAGTGCAGGTACCGCACCTTGAGACCCTGCTCGAGGAGGTACTCACTCAGGTCCTCGGCCATCTTCTTCGTGAGCGTCGTGATGAGTACGCGCTCGCCGGCCTCGACACGGTCGTTGACGAGCGCGATGATGTCGTCGATCTGCCCCTTCGTCGGCTTCACGATCACCTCGGGGTCGACGAGTCCGGTCGGCCGCACGATCTGCTCGACCACG
>JBIIHV010000092.1:0-6813 GCA_044235415.1 Ilumatobacteraceae bacterium
AACGGACGTCCCTAGGCTGGCTCCGTGACGCGGAGAAGGTTCGCGACGTCGTTCTCCATCGCGGCACCGTTCCTCGGCTTGGCGGCGGTTGCGGCGACGTGGGGCTCGACGCCGACGGTGGGGGCGTCCGTCCTGCTCGTCGCCCTCCACGTCGTCCTCGTGCTCGTGGCCGTCGCGCACGCCGAGGCGATCGCGCTCCGGGTGGGGGAGCCGTTCGGCACGCTCGTTCTCGCGCTCGCCGTGACGGTCATCGAGGTGTCGCTGATCGTGACGCTGATGTCGCTCGGTGGTCCGTCGTCGGGGGCGCTCGCGCGCGATTCCGTGTTCGCCGCGATCATGATCGTCTGCAACGGCGTCGTCGGGGCGGCGATCGTCGTGGACGCGCGCCGGGACCGGCTCGTCCGGTTCAACGAACAGGGGGCGAACGCACTGCTCGGCACGGTGATGACGATCGCGACCCTGGCGCTCGTGATGCCCACGTTCACCACGAGCACGTCCGTGGGCACATTCACTCCGTCGCAACTCGCGTTCTCGGCGGTGTCGGCGGCGTCTGTCTATGCGGTCTTCGTCGTGGTGCAGACGGTGCGCCACCGGTGGATGTTCCTGTCGCCCGAGGCGCTCGCCGCCGAGTCGGCGGAGGCCACCGCCCACGTCGTGCCGCACGAGCCGCGCGCCGGCCATGCCGAGGGGCTCGTGGTGCGCACCGCGCTGCTGCTCGTGGGCCTCGCCGCGGTCGTCGGCCTCGCCAAGGTGCTTGCGCCGCGCATCGAGGAGGTCGTCGAGTTCGCGGGTGCGCCGAGCTCGTTCGTGGGCGTGGTGATCGCGCTCATGGTGCTGTTGCCGGAGTCGGTGGCCGCGCTCCGCGCCGCGTCGCGCAGCGAGATGCAGACCAGCCTCAACCTGTCGCTCGGGTCGGCGCTCGCCAGCATCGGCCTCACGATTCCTGCGATCGCCGTCGCCTCGATCTGGCTCGACGGGCCGATCACGCTCGGGCTGGGCGGCAAGGAGATCGTGCTGCTCGCGCTCACGGCGGTGGTCAGCATCCTCACGTTCGGATCCGGTCGCGCGACAATCCTCCAGGGCGCCCAGCACCTCGCGGTCTTCGCCGCGTTCATCTTCCTCAGCATCGTCCCCTGACCGGACGGGTACCGTTCCAGCGATGTCGCACACTTCCAGTGGCCAGACGTGGGATGAGAGGTACGGCGAGGAAGGGTGGGCGTTCGGTACGGAACCGAACGACTTCCTCCGGGAGGTGTTGCCCCGGTTGCCCGTGGGTGACGTGCTTGTCCTGGGCGATGGCGAGGGACGCAACGGCGTGTACCTGGCCGGGTGCGGGCACCGGACGGTGACGGTCGATCTCAGTCCCGTGGGGGTCGCCAAAGCACGCGCGCTCGCGGCCGAGCGCGGGGTGGAGATCGACGCTCGCGTCGCGGATCTCTCCGACTTTGACATGGGTGCGGAACAGTGGGATGCCGTCGTGTCGATCTTCTGCCACCTGCCACCTGCGCTGCGGGCGTCGGTGCACTCGCGCGTACGCGCCGCGCTGCGACCGGGGGGCCGGTTCGTGCTCGAGTCGTACACGGCCGCGAACATCGGCCGCGGCGTGGGTGGTCCGCAGAGTTCCGACATGACGCTCGAACTTGCCGAGCTCGAGCGCGACTTCATGGGTTGGACGCTCGAGGTACACCGGGACGTCGAACGGCCCGTCGTTGAGGGCCGCTACCACTCGGGGCTGAGCGCGACCGTGCAGTTCGTGGCAGTCAAGCCATCCTGACGCAGCACTTGACGGCTAGCCGGCTGCCCACCATGCGGGGTGCGTGAAGAGCACCTCCCGAAGCGGCCATTTCTCCCGCGGCAGTGGACGGATGTCGGCAGAAGGATCGAAGACCGTTCGCGCGGAGATCTCGCCGCCTCCGACGATGCGTAGTTCGCGCGACACGGGGTCGAAGTGCCAGCCCTCGGTGCAGATCCGGACGTCCTGTCCCGACTCCCACGCCACCGAGACGTCCCAGCCGCCGCAGTGCGCGGCGGGACACCGGCGCCGGCCACCGGTGGTGCGGCCCTCGATTGAGCTGCTCAGGCTCCGCACCACCATGCCAACGGGGATGCGACCGTCGTCGTCGACCGCGAGCGCGACCGGCCAGCCGTCGTCGGTGAGCGCAATCGCGTGGGCGCGGCGGCACAAACGCTGCACCGCTCCGCTGTTGACGAGCGAGCGGAACTTGCCCGCGATGAACTGGTCGTGGTGCAGCACCCGCGTGAGTGCCTGGCGCACCTCGACCGCGTCGAGCGTGCCGACGGTGCGGTCACGAAGCGTCTGGTCGCGCGGATCGGTCGCGAACTCCCTGCCGACGAGACCGAGCGCTGGAAGCAAGTGCCGGAGCGCGACCAGTTCGGGCGGTGCGCCGGTGAGCGGCAGCCGGGCGTCGATGGCGTGGGTCAGTCGCCGGAGTTGCTCCCACTGGGCGTGCGTCGGTGCAGTCATGTCGGTGGGGGTCACGGGTCGGAGTACCGAACGCCCGCCACATCGTGGCAGGCGGCGTGGGTGTGCGTCAGTCCGGGAGGCGCTCGCCCGACGCGCTGTCGAAGAGGTGCACCGAGTCCGGCTTCACGCCGAGGTGGAGGGTTGCTCCGCCCGCGAGCGAGGAGAGTCCCTCCACCCGGACCACCACGCGGTCCTGCGCGGCGTCCACTGCCGTGCAGTGCAGGAAGCAGTCGGAACCGAGGTCCTCGACGATGTCAACGGTCGCGGCGAGTCCGGTGCCGCCCATCACCCATCCCTCGGGACGGACGCCGATGGTCACCGCGGACGTCGTCAACGCCGACTTCTGCGACGGCGTCAGGCGCACCGCGAGCGTTCCGGCCACCGCGTCGTCGCCCTGCAGCGTCGCGTGGAGCAGGTTCATCGCTGGGGAGCCGATGAACCCGGCGACGAAGGTGTTGACCGGCCTCGTGAAGAGGTCGCGGGGGCTCGCAACCTGCTGGAGCACGCCGCCGCGCATCACGGCGACGCGGTCCCCCATCGTCATTGCCTCGACCTGGTCGTGGGTGACATACAACGTTGTGGTGCCGAGGCGCTTCTGCAGGTCGGCGACCTGCGTCCGGGTCTGGACGCGGAGTTTGGCGTCGAGGTTCGACAGCGGCTCGTCCATGAGGAAGACAGCCGGCTCCCGGACGATCGCACGGCCCATCGCCACCCGTTGGCGCTGGCCGCCGGAGAGCCTTGCCGGCTTCCGGTCGAGGTAGTCGCCGAGATCGAGCATCGCGGCGGTCTCTCGGACGCGCCGTTCGATCTCGTCGCGCGGTACCCGCCGGATCTTCAGGTGGAAGCCGATGTTCTCCGCCACGGTCATGTGCGGATAGAGCGCGTAGTTCTGGAAGATCATCGCAACGTCGCGGTCCTTCGGGGCGAGGTCGGTCACGTCGCGTTCGCCGATGTGGATGGAGCCGGCGTCGAGCGGTTCGAGTCCCGCGACCATGCGCAGCGCGGTCGACTTGCCGCATCCGGACGGGCCGACGAGCACGAGGAACTCGCCGTCCCGCACTTCGAGGGACAGACCTTCGACCGCCGGTCGCTCCTGGCCCGGATAGGTCCGAGACGCCTCCCTATACGTGACGACCGCCATGGTTCCCCCTGCCGCACCGTGCGGCTCGGCGGGAAGGGTAGGTCAGATCGGAAGCGGGATGGAACTGGAACTCGGACGATTCCGAGCGCTCCGTTGGTGCACGCACGCCAATTTTGGGGCAGGATATGGACGACGCGCAGCCGTCGTTCCGGGCGTGCGTCCTCGTCCCATCGGAACACCAGGGGGAAGTCAGAGACATGGCGAATCCAGGACAGCAACCCGCGCACATCGGTGGCCTCGGCAACCGCGTGTCGCGCCGCGGCCTCATCATGGGGGCAGCGGGAATGGCAGGCGCCGGAGCGTTTCTCGCGGCCTGCGGTGGTGACGGCGAGACCGCCGACACCGTCGCCAGCGAGGACACCACGCCGGTCGCGACCGGGCCGCTCAGCTTCGGTGTCCGCACCGTCGACGAGTCGCCGACCAAGCAGTTCCAGGCGCTCGTCGCGGCCTACGAGGCCAAGACGGGCAACAAGGTCACGTACAACGCGACCGAGTCGAACGCCTTCCAGAACAACCTCTCGCAGTACCTGCAGGGCACGCCGGACGACGCGTTCACGTGGATGGCCGGCTACCGCATGCAGTTCTTCGCGGAGCAGGGTCTCCTCGTCGACCTGACGGACGTCTGGGACAAGATCGGCGACCAGTACGCGGAGTCGTACAAGATCGCGTCGACCGGCCTGGACGGCAAGCAGTACTTCGTTCCGCAGTCGTGGTACCCGTGGGGCCTCCACTTCCGCAAGTCGATGCTCTCCGAGTTGGGCATCGATCCGGATGGCATCGGCACCTGGGACGACTTCATGAAGATGCTCGACGGCATGAAGCAGAAGGGCCTCATCGGATTCGCGGCCGGCAACAAGGGCGGCTGGGAGGCGATGGGCACGTTCGACATCCTGAACGCGCGCATCAACGGCTACCAGTACCACGTCGACCTGCTCGCGGGCCGCGAGAAGTGGACCGACCCGAAGACGGCCGAGGTGTTCACGTACTGGGAGCAGCTGATCCCGTACATGAACGAGAACGTCCTCGACCTCGAGTGGGACGGCGCCATGCAGCTGCTCCTGCAGCGCAAGGCGGGCTCGTTCATGATGGGCTCGTGGTTCGGTGCGAACTTCAAGGAGCAGTCGCAGGAGGACTACGACGACCTGTGGATCGTGCCGTTCCCGGAGATCAACCCGGACTTCGGCCGCGACACGATCGACGCTCCGATCGACGGCTACTGCGTCGCGAAGAACGGCTCCAACAACGACGGCGGCAAGGACTTCCTCGCGTTCGCCGGCGACATGGAGGGCGTGCAGGCGATGCTGGACACGGGCGTGCCGATGACGTCGGCCAACAAGGGCCAGGACACGTCGGCGTACGACGCGTTCCAGACCCAGCAGCTGGCGGTCATGGGCGAGGCCAAGTACATCACCCAGTTCCTCGACCGCGACACCCGTCCGGACTTCGCCGGTCCGGCCGTCGGTCCGGCCTTCCAGGAGTGGTTCCGCAACCCGAAGGACGTCAACAAGATCCTCGAGAGCCTGCAGGCACAGTGGGACGCGCTCCCGCCCGTCGCCTGACCGGTTCCCTTCGGAACAGCACACAGCAAGCAACCTGCTAGGTAATGCCTGAATGAGCGCGGCGGCGACGGACCAGAAGACGGCCCGTCGCCGCCGCGCCTTCACGAAGGGCGACCGTCTCGCCCTCGGACTGTTCGTCGGACTTCCGACGCTGGTCCACGTCCTCCTCGTCTGGATCCCAGCGATCGCGACGATCCTGCTGTCGTTCACGTATTGGACGGGCATCGACGTCGCCGACATCAGATGGGCCGGGCTGGCCAACTACGACAACATCGTCTTCCTGACGCCGACCTTCTGGCCGGCGCTGCGAAACAACGCGATCTGGCTGGTGTGGTTCGCCTTCATCGCGACGCCGCTCGGCGTGCTGCTCGCGTACCAGATCGACCGCCAGATCCGCGGGCACCGCTTCTACCAGTCCGCCTACTACCTGCCGGTCGTCCTGTCGCTGGCGGTGACGGGCATCATCTGGAACTTCATGCTCCGCTCGGACGGCTTCGTCAACGGGCTGCTCGGTCGCGACATCTCCAACGCGGTGTCGTTCTTCGGCAACTACGACATCAACATCTACGTGATCATGGTGATCGCCTCGTGGCGCCACATCGGCTACATCATGCTCCTGTACCTGGCCGGGCTGAAGTCCATCGATCCGGCGCTGCGCGAGGCGGCGTCGCTCGACGGGGCCACCGAGTGGGAGACATTCCGCAAGGTCGTGCTGCCCACGATGCGGCCCGTCAACATCATCATCCTCGTGATCACGATCGTCGAGTCGCTGCGGGCGTTCGACATCATCTACGTCATCTACGGCACGAGCGCGGGCCTGCCCATCCTTGGCATCCTCGTGTTCCAGAACATCGCGGGTGAGGGTGCGTCGATGCGGGGCGCGGCGTACGCCGTCATCCTCTTCGTGCTGTCGATCGGTCCGATCATCGCGTATCTCCGGCAGCAGTTCCGGGAGGATGCGCGGTGACACCCGTGCGAGGATCGCAGGTCGCCAAGGACAGGGCCATTTCGGCGCTGATCGGCGTCTTCGCGCTGATCTGGTTGTTCCCAATTGCGTGGACGCTCTGGAGTTCGCTGCGCCCGTACACGGAGATCCAGGGCAGGGGCGTCTTCTCGTGGCCCGACCGGTTGAGCCTGGCGAACTACGGCGAGGCGATCCGCCGGATGGAGCTGCCCACGTATCTGTGGAACTCGGTGATGATCACGGTACCGGCGGTCGTGCTGACGCTGTTCCTCGGTTCGCTGATCGCGTTCGTGGTGTCGCGGTACTCGTTCAAGTTCAACGTCGGCCTCCTGCTGCTGTTCACCGCGGGAAACCTCCTGCCGCCGCAGTTGATCTTCATTCCCGTGTTCAAGGCCTACCTCCAGGTGGGTGACCTGGTCGGGAACCGTCGGCTCCTCTTCGATTCGCACTGGGGCGTCGTGCTGATCCACGTCGCGTTTCAGATTGGGTTCGCCACCTTCGTGCTGTCCAGCTATATGAAGACGATCCCCAAGGAGATCTCCGAGTCGGCGATGGTTGACGGGGCGTCGGTCTTCCGCCACTACTGGAACGTCATGCTGCCGCTACTCCGGCCGCCGTTGGCGTCGCTCGCAGTTCTGATGACGACGTGGATCTACAACGACTT
>JBIIHV010000093.1:0-6792 GCA_044235415.1 Ilumatobacteraceae bacterium
CGCGGTCGAGTGGATGCGCAAGGACCTCGGCATCTGCTTCGACGAGGCGTCGCGCAACGGGGCGAGGCTCGAGATGACGAGGATGGTGGACGGGTTCTACGCCGAAGTCGAGCGGCTCGGCGGCAGTAGGTGGGACACCAGCAGCCTCATCGCGCGACTGCGTCCGGGCGTCACGGGAACGGATTCGCCGGCTCGAACCTGACCGGTTCGCGGCCGGCGATCGCCGTCCACAGCGAGCCCGGCTGCCGTTCCTCGAGGGCGCGGACGGCGAGGTCGGCCACGGTCTCGACGGGCATGATGCCGAGGCTGAACGCCTGGATGAGTTCCCGCGAGACGTCGCTGACGAGGGGCGTGTCGACGAACCCGGGGCACAGGGCGGAGATCGCCACGCCATGCGGTGCGAGCGCAGGACCGAGCGACCGCACGAAGCCCACGACGGCGTGCTTCGTCAGGCCGTAGATCGGCTCGGGAGGAATCGGCACCAACCCGGCGAGCGACGCGGTCACGAGGATCTGTCCGCCGCCCCGCGCGAGCATGCCCGGCAGCAGGGCCATGGTGCCCAGCACCACGCCGTCCACGTTGACGCCCATGATCCGCCGGTAGTCGGAGACGCCGACTGCCGCGAGCGGCTGCTCGACCGCGCCGCCTACGACGTGCGGCACGGTGGTGACCCCCGCGTTCAGCGCGACGACGTCGAAGCCGTCCTCCGCCGCGGCCAGCGCGTCCCACGCGTCGGCATCGGCGACGTCGAGGCGCACGGACCGGCCGCCGATCTGCGCGGCGAGGGCCGACGCATCGGCGATGTCTGCCACGAGGACGTCCGCACCGAGCGCGGCGAACCGGCGGCACAGCCCCTCGCCGATGCCGCTCGCGCCGCCGGTGACGAGCACCCGCGCGCCGCCGAGGACGGGGTGTCCGCTCATCGGGGGAGCGACTGCTCGAACGCGTCGAGGATCCGGTCGATCTCGGCGTCGGTCGCGACGAGCGGCGGGCAGAACGCGTTGGTGTCGGTGTTGATGGCGCGGACGATCGCGCCCTTTGCGATCATCGCGTCGCGCACGGCGAAGCAGTCGTGCCCGGGGTGGAGTGCCGCGGCCCACACGCCGCCGTCCCCGCGCACGCCGGCGATCGCGCCGTCCCGTGCGAGCGACTCGAGCCCGTCCCGCAGGCGCGCGCCGATGTGCAGCGCGCGCCCGAGCAACCCCTCGCGCTCGATGATGTCGAGGTTCTCCAGTGCGGCCGCGCACACGGCGGCGTGCCCCGAGTACGTGTAGCCGTGTCGCAGCACGAACGCCGGATCGGACTCGATCGCGCTCCTGACCCGCTCGCCGACGAGCACCCCGCCGAGCGGCTGGTACCCCGACGTCACGCCCTTGGCGAAGCACAGCAGGTCGGGCACCACCGTGTAGTGCTGCGCCGCGAACCAGGTGCCGAGCCTGCCGAACCCGGTGATGACCTCGTCGAAGATGAGCAACGCGCCGTGCTGGTCGCAGAGCCGTCGCGCCCCCTCGAGGTAGCCGGGTGGCGGCGGGTACACGCCCCCTGCGCCCTGCAGCGGTTCCGTGAGCACGGCCGCGACGCGGCTGCCGTGGTCCTTCATGAAGGTGGCGAGATCCTCGAGGTTGTCGCCGTCCACCTGCACCACGTCGGGCACCAGCGGGCCGAACCCCACCTTGTTGAGGGGGAGGCCCTGCGCGCTGGTGCCGCCGTAGTTCGTGCCGTGGTAGCCCCGTTGCCGCGAGACGATGATGGTCCGCTCGGGCGCCCCGGCCTGGACGTGGGCGATGCGCGCCAGCTTCATGGCGCTGTCGACGGCCTCGGATCCGCTGCCGCAGAGGAAGACCCGGGCGTCGGGCATCGGCGCGATCGCGCGCAGGCGGTCGGCGAGGCGGTCGGCCACCTCGTTGGTGAACGGGTCGAAGGTGGAGTAGCTCTCGAGGGTCGAGATCTGCCGGGCGACGGCGTCGGCGATCTCGCGGCGTCCGTGGCCGACCGCGCAGTACCAGAGGCTCGCGATGCCGTCGACGTACTCGCGGTCCGCGTCGTCCCAGACCAGCGCCCCGGAACCCCTGACGAGGTTGATGAAGCCCTCCTTCGCGGGCTTGGAGAACGCGTGCAGGAAGGAGCCGGGCACTCCTCGGACGCTAGTGGGGGGAGTCCTCCGGCCGGCGAGCAATTAGGGTTGGGCGCGTGAAGGGCCTCATCCTGTCCGGCGGGGCCGGCACCCGCCTGCGGCCCATCACCCACACGAGCGCGAAGCAGCTCGTGCCGATCGCGAACAAGCCGATCCTCTTCTACGGCATCGAGGCAATGGCCGCCGCGGGCATCCGCGAAATCGGCATCATCATCGGCGAGACGGGGCCGGAGATCCGGGCGGCCGTCGGGGACGGATCGCAGTTCGGCGTGGCCGTGACCTACCTCCCGCAGGAGGCGCCCCTCGGACTTGCCCATTGCGTGCTCATCGCCCGCGACTTCCTCGGCGACGACGACTTCGTCATGTACCTCGGCGACAACATGCTCGAGCAGGGCCTCGCCGGGCTCGTCGGACAGTTCCGGGCAGCCCGCTCGGCGTCGGGTGGCACCGAGCCGACGGCGCAGATCCTGCTCTGCAAGGTGGACGACCCGCGCCAGTTCGGCGTGGCCGAGGTGGCGGCGGACGGCCGCGTCGTGCGCCTCGTCGAGAAGCCCGAGCACCCGCCGTCCAACCTGGCCCTCGTGGGGGTGTACCTGTTCGACAAGACGATCCACGATGCCGTGCGCTCGATTGCACCCTCGGCGCGCGGAGAACTCGAGATCACCGACGCGATCCAGTGGCTGGTGGACGCCGGCCGCACGGTCCACCACACCGTGCTCGACGGCTGGTGGCTCGACACGGGCAAGAAGGATCCGTTGCTGGAGTGCAACCGCCTCGTCCTCGAGGTGCTCGAGCCGCGCAACGAGGGCGACGTCGATGCCGCGTCGCAGATCGAGGGCCGCGTCGTGATCGAGCCGGGCGCGTCGATCCGCTCGTCGAGGATCCGTGGTCCGGTCGTGATCGGCGCGGGGTCCGTGGTCGAGCACTCGTACATCGGCCCGTACACGTCGCTGGGCCGGCGCTGCAGCGTGGTGCGCTCGGAGATGGAGCACTCGGTCGTCCTCGACGGCTCCTCCGTGACGGACATCCACCGCATGACCGACTCGCTCATCGGCCGCGACGTGGAGGTCGGGCGCTCCGAGCGCAAGCCGCGCGCGCTGCGGCTGATGCTGGGCGACGACTCGAAGGTGGAGCTGGACTGATGGCGAACGTCGTGGCATCCCCGTCGATCGCCGGCGTCTGGATCGTGGAGCCACAGGTGCACGGCGACGCGCGCGGCTACTTCGTGGAGACCTACCGGCGCGAGTGGTTCCCGCAGGGCCGGGAGATGATCCAGGGGAACCGGGGCGACCGGCAGCAGGGTGCGGTCGTCGGCCTGCACTACCACCTCCACCAGGCCGACTACTGGTACGTGCCGTTCGGCCGGTGCCGCGTGGTGCTGCACGACCTGCGCGAGGGCTCGCCCACCGACGGTGCGACCCAGGTGATCGACCTCGGCGCCCGCGACGACGGGTCGCACGACCACCGCGGCGTGTACATCCCGCCGGGCGTCGCGCACGGGTTCGCCGCGCTCACCGCGATGACGATCACCTATCTCGTGGACTCGTACTACAACCCGGCCGACGAACTCGGCGTGGCGTGGGACGACCCGGCGATCGCAGCGGACTGGGGCGTGGCCTCGCCGGTGCTCTCCGCGCGCGATCAGGCCAACCCCCTGCGGGCGGACATCCCCGCGCCGGTGCGCCCGCACATCCGGCTCAGGAGCTGACGGCCGTGCGAATCTTCGTCACCGGCGGCGCCGGCTTCATCGGCTCGAACTATGCGCGGTGGGTGCTCGCCAACACCGACCACTCGGTCACCGTCTACGACGCGCTGACGTACGCGGGAAACCTCTCGACCGTGCGCGACATGGACGACGATCCCCGGTTCTCGTTCGTGAAGGGCAACATCTGCCACCCGGCCGACGTCGAGTCGGCGATGGCCGGGCACGACGCCGTGGTCCACTTCGCGGCGGAGAGCCACGTCGACCGGTCCATTGCAGGCGGCGACGACTTCATCCTCACCAACTGCTTCGGCACGAACGTGATCATGGATGCGGCGCGCCGCACCGGTGTCGGGCGCGTCGTGCACATCGGCACCGACGAGGTGTACGGCTCGGTGGAGACCGGCTCGTCGAAGGAGGGCGACCCCCTCGAGCCCCGCTCGCCTTACTCGGCGTCGAAGGCCGGCTCGGACCTGATCGCGCTCGCGCACCACGCGACCCACGGGCTGCCGGTGGTCGTCACGCGCTGCACCAACAACTTCGGCCCGTACCAGTACCCGGAGAAGGCCATCCCGCTGTTCACCACCAACCTGCTGGACGGTGGGGAGGTCCCGCTGTACGGCGACGGACTCAACGAGCGCGACTGGCTGTACGTGGACGACCACTGCTCGGGCGTCCACCTGGTGCTGGAGCGCGGCGAGGTCGGCGGGATCTACAACATCGGTGCCGGCAACGAGACCCCGAACCGGGTGCTCGTGGACAAGCTGCTGGCGCTGACGGGACGCGACGAGTCCTCGGTGCGCTATGTCGCAGACCGGCCCGGCCACGACCGGCGCTACTCGGTCGACGTGTCGAAGATCGCCGCGCTGGGATGGCGCCGGCTCCGCAGCCTCGACGAGGCGCTCGAGTCGACCGTGGCGTGGTACCGCGACAACCGCTGGTGGTGGGAGCCGCTCAAGGCGGGTCGCTGATGCGGATCCTGGTCACCGGGGCCGCGGGACAGCTGGGCACCGACCTCGTCGCCGCGGCGACGACCGCCGGTCACGAGGTCGTCGGCGTTGCACACGCCGACATGGACGTCGCCGACGCCGCCGCGGTCGAGCGCACGGTCGCGTCGGCCGTACCGGACGTGGTGATCCACGCCGCCGCATGGACGGCCGTGGACGCCTGTGAAGGCGACCCACAGCGGGCGATGGACGTCAACGGCGCGGGGACGGTGAACGTCGTACGGGCGGCGCGCGCAGTGGGTGCCCGGGTGGCGTACGTGTCCACCGACTACGTCTTCGATGGCACCAAGGCCTCGCCCTACGTCGAGGATGACGCGCCGAATCCCGTGAGCGCGTACGGCCGCTCCAAGCTGGCGGGGGAACGGGCGCTCGGTCCCGACGACCTGACCGTGCGCATCTCGTGGGTGTGCGGCGCGAACGGCTCGAACATGGTGCGCACGATCCTCCGGCTGCTGGGCGGCAACCCGGTGCTGTCCTTCGTGGACGACCAGGTGGGGTGCCCGACGATCACCTCCGACGTTGCGCCCTTGATCGTGGGGCTCGCGGCCGACGGCCGTACCGGAACGTGGCACGCGACGAACCAGGGCGCCGTGTCGTGGTGGCAGTTTGCACGGGACGTGGTCGAGATCGCCGGAGAGGATCCTGAACGCGTGCTGCCGATTGCAACGGCGGACCTCGTACCCGCGAGGCCTGCGCGCCGTCCGGCGAACTCGGTGCTCGACAACCGTGCGCTCAGGCTGGCGGGCATCCCGTTGCTCCCGCACTATCGGGACTCCCTCCCTGCGCTGGTCCGCCGGCTGCAGGGCGACCTGCAGGGGTAGGGTGACCCGCATGGACCAGGCAGCCCTGCTCGCAGAACTCGAGCCGGAGGCGGCCCGGCTCATGGACCGGCACCTCTCGGTGGCGAAGGAGTGGTTCCCGCACGAGATGGTGCCCTACTCCCGCGGCCGCGACTTCGACAAGGACCGCGACTGGCAACCGGATGACGCCGACTTCGGCGCGGCCGGCAGCGAGATCGACGAGGCCGTCCGGGCGGCGCTGTTCGTCAACCTGCTGACCGAGGACAACCTGCCCTTCTATTTCCGCGACATCGACCGGATCTTCGGCAGCGACTCCGCGTTCGGCGCATGGTCCCGCAATTGGACGGCTGAGGAGGGGCGCCATTCCATCGTGATGCGCGACTACTTCACCGTCACGCGCGCGGTCGACCCCGTGGCGCTCGAGCGGGCGAGGATGATCCAGGTCCGCAGTGGCGAGGTGCCGGCGCCGACGGACGCGCTGGAGGCGCTCGCCTACGTGAGCATGCAGGAGCTCGCGACCCGTATCTCCCACCGCAACACCGGCAAGCTGATGTCGGACCCGATCGGCACGGAGATCATGTCGCGCGTCGGCAACGACGAGAACCTCCACTACCTCTTCTACCGCGACCTTACGGCCGCGGCGCTGCAGGTCGATCCGTCCGCGACGGTCATCGGCATCGAGCGCGCGGTGCGGAACTTCGCGATGCCCGGCACGGGCATCCCCGACTTCCCGCGACTCGCGCGCGAGATCGCCCGCGCGGGCATCTACGACCTGCTCATCCACCACGACCAGATCCTCGAGCCGGTGATCCTGCGCCACTGGCGCCTCGAGGAGGTCACGGGACTGTCCGACGAGGCCGAGCGGGCGCGCGAGTCGGTCTTCGAATCGATGCGTCGCACCGCGAAGATCGGCCGCCGCCTTGCGGCCGGCCGCGCCGAGCCCGTCGCATCCTGACCGCTCAGCGGTCGTCGTAGACGCCCAGGCTGCCGGAGTAGTTCGCGACCCACACCCGGTTGTCCACGGGGTCGTAGGTCACGCCGACGGGGCGCCGACCCGTCGCGATCACCTGCACGACCGTCATCGTGGCGGTGGCGACCTTCGACATGGTGTCGTCGGCGTAGTTGACCACCCAGAGCGACCTGCCGTCG
>JBIIHV010000094.1:0-6727 GCA_044235415.1 Ilumatobacteraceae bacterium
GCCCGCGTGCCGCTCGGTCGCGAGCGCCGACAACCTGGCCGAGTGCGCGGCGAGCTCACGACCCGCCAGGTGCACCTGCAGTGCGCGAAGCTCGTCGACGAGGGCGCCATGGCGCCGCGCGGCATCGGCCTGGCGCTCGAGCGGCTTGAGGTTGCGCCGCACCTCGCGCAACAGGTCCTGGGCGCGCACGAGGCTGCCCTCGGTGGCCTCGAGTCGCCGTTCAGCCTTCTCCTTGCGCCGCCGGTGCTTGAGGACGCCCGCGGCCTCCTCGATGATCGCCCTGCGGTCCTCGGGGCGGTCGGTCAGCACCTTGTCGATCTGCCCCTGGCTCAGGATCACGTGCTGCTGGCGTCCGACACCCGCATCCGACAGCAGCTCCTGCACGTCGAGCAGGCGGCTCTCCACGCCGTTGATCGCGTACTCGCTCTCGCCGTTGCGGAAGAGGGTCCGGCTGACCGTCACCTCGGAGAACTCGATCGGGAGCTTGCCGTCCTCGTTGTCGATCGTGAGGGCCACCTCGGCCCGGCCGAGGGCCGGCCTCGTCTTCGTGCCGGCGAAGATGACGTCGTCCATCTTCTGGCTGCGCACCGCGGACGGGGCCTGCGCGCCGAGCACCCACGCGATGGCGTCGACCACGTTCGACTTGCCGGAACCGTTCGGGCCGACCACGACGGTCACACCCGGCTCCAGCTCGAGTCTGGTGGGGTCGGCAAAGGACTTGAAGCCCTTGATCGTCAGCGCCTTGAGGAACACGTCGGCTCGGGACAGTAGTTGACGGGGTCGCGGTGCGGGGCTGGCCGGGCGGTCGTCAGCGCTGGCAACGGCGGCACCAGCACGTCGTGCGTCCCGCGACGACCGTCCGCGAGATCCTCGCGCGACCGCACGAGCGGCAGACCTCGCCGGCCCGGCCATAGACGAGGTGCTCGTCCTGGAACGAGCCCGTTGCACCCTCGACGTCGACGTACTGGGTGTCGTCGAGCGTGCTGCCACCGCGTTCGACGGCGAGCTCCAGTACCGCGCGCATCTCGCGGTGGAGGCGACCGACGCTGGCCGGCGACAGCCGGCCCGCCTCGCGGCGGGGGCCGATGCGGGCACGGTGGAGGATCTCGTCGGCGTAGATGTTGCCGATGCCGGCGACCGTGCGCTGATCGAGCAGCGCCGCCTTGATCGCCGTGCGTCGCCCCACGAGCCGGGCGCGCAGGCCGCGGCCATCGAGGGTCGGGTCGAGCGCGTCGGGCCCGAGTCGGCCGATCTCGGGGACCTGTTCGTCGGCGCGGGCGGGGTCGAAGACCACCACCTCGCCGAAGGTGCGCGGATCGACGAACCGCAGTTCCTCGTCGCCGCCGCCGCGCGGCTCGAGCACCAACACGACGTGCGTATGTGGCGGACGCGGCTCGTGCGCCGCCGACACGAGGACCCGACCGCTCATGCGGAGGTGGATCATCACGGCAAAGCCCGTGTCCAGCGCGCACACGAGGTACTTGCCGTGGCGCCGCACACCGACGATCGTCGCGCCCGTCAATCCGTCGACGAGCGACTCGCGCCCGAACCGTCGCACGGTGCGGCGACCCGGCGCCTCGACGCGCACGATCCTTCGGCCCGTCGCGCGCGCCTCGATGCCGCGGCGGACGGTCTCGACCTCCGGGAGCTCCGGCACGCCTGCTACCGGCCGTCGTCGGTGCGCAGCGCGTCGCAGGCGACGTCGGCCGCCGCCTGCTCCGCGGCCTTCTTCGTCGGCCCCGTGCCCGTACCCAGCACGGCACCCCCGACCGACACCGTCGCGGTGAACACCTTCGCGTGATCGGGACCCTCGCCCGACACGGCGTACGCGACGGCACCGTGGCCGCCGCGGGCGGCGAGCTCCTGCAGCCGCGTCTTCGGATCGAGACGGTCGAGCGACTCCATCGCCGCGGCCACCGGCCCCTCCAGGAGGTCGCCGACGATGCGGCGCGTCTCTGACGGCCCGGCGTCGAGGTAGAGCGCGCCGAGCACGGCCTCGAACGCATCGGAGAGGATCGACACCTTCCGGCGGCCCCCCTCCGCGTCCTCTCCCCTGCCCAGCAGCAGGTACTCCCCGAGACCGAGCGCCGAGGCGAGCCCGGCGAGCGACTGCGCGTTCACGACGCTCTTGCGCAGATCGGTCAGCCGCCCCTCGTCGACGCCCTCGTGGCGCGCGTACACCATGTCGGCGACCACCCAGTCGAGCACGGCGTCGCCGAGGAACTCGAGGCGCTCGTTCGACTCGCCGCCGTGCTCCGCGGACCACGAACTGTGGCGGAGCGCCGCCTCGAGCAGCTCCGGACGGGCGAAGCGGTGCCCGAGGCGCGCAGAGAGCGCCCCGGCCGTCATTGGGCGGCGAGCGCCTCGGCGATCCGCCCGACCATGTCGCACTCGACCATCTCGCGCGCGACCTTGATGCCGTTCAGCATCGCGCGCGCACTGGACGACCCGTGGGAGATGATGCACACGCCGTCGACGCCGAGCAGGATCGCGCCGCCCGTCGAGTCCGGGTCGAACTGCGAGTAGAGGCCCAGCAGCGCGGGCATCAGCGCGTCCGCGTGCTCCTTGTACTCGGGGGCCGAGATCGCCGCGAACAGCGCCTTCACAACGCCCTTCATCGTGCCCTCGAGGGTCTTCAGCGCGACGTTGCCCGTGAAGCCGTCGGTGACCACCACGTCCACGTCGTCGGTCATGATGTCGCGGCCCTCGACGTTGCCGACGAACTCGATGCCACGGGCCGACGACATGAGGTCGTACGCCTCCTTGCGCAGCGAGTCGCCCTTGCCCGGCTCCTCCCCGATGGACAGCAGCCCGACGCGCGGGCGCTCGAGGCCGAACCGTGCGCGCGCGTACACGGAGCCCATGACGGCGAACTGCACCAGCCAGGCCGCCTCCACCTCCGCGTTCGCGCCCGCGTCGAGCAGCACCGTCGGGGTGGAGTTCGGGACGGGGATCGGCGTCGCAATCGCGGGCCGCTTCGCGCCCTCCACGCGCCCCATGCGCAGCAGCGCGGACGCCATCGTCGCGCCGGTGTTGCCGGCCGAGATCATCGCGCTCGCGCGGCCGTCGCGCACGAGCTCGGCGGAGCGCACGAGCGTCGAATCCTTCTTGGTCCGCACGGACGACGCGGGGTCCTCGTGCATGCCGATGACCTCCGACGCCTCGACGAGCGGCAGGTCGCCACGGTCGGCGAGGTCGGAGGGACCGACCAGCAGCACCGGAATGCCGGCGGCGGCGGCCTGCTTGGCTCCGTCGAGGATGGCCGAGGGGGCGTGGTCGCCACCCATGGCGTCGACCGCGACGGGCAGCACGGTCGTCAGTCGGAGTCGACCTGGATGGCGGTGCGGCCCTTGTACCAGCCGCAGTTGCCGCACACCGTGTGGGGCAGCTTCGCCGACGAGCACCGCGGGCACGAGCTGGCCGACGGGGCGCGCAGGCGCCACGCCGCGGCCATGTGGCTGCGGCCCTTCATCTTCGACTTCTTCTTCTTGGGTACCGGCATGGCCCGCCCGTCCTCGTGGTGCTCAGTGGTGCTCAGCCCGTGACGGGCGGCGCCCCACGATACCGCCCGGGGACCCGAGCCTCACTGCCCGTCGCCCCGCCACTCCTCGAGGACCGACCACCGGGGGTCTGCGGGTGGCTCGCCGCACGAGCACGGCTCGGAGGCGAGGTCCGCGCCGCATCCGAGGCAGAGGCCCGGGCAGTCGGGGCGGCACAGCGGCACGGCCGGCATGCCGAGCAGGACGACCTCGCGCACCATCGGCGCGAGGTCCAGCTGCTCCCCGACGAGCGGCAGCGCATCCGCCGAGTCGGGCACGCGCTGGTAGACCTCGTCGACCTGCGACTCCGCCGCAAGCGACACCGGCCTGAGGCACCTGCTGCACTCGACGTCGACGCGGCACGCGACGGAGCCGCGCACGACGATCCCTCCCTCCGCGCTCTCGAGCACCAGCGACACCGACACCGGCTGGTCGGACGCGACGCGCGGGTCGTCGATGCCGAGCTCCGACGCAAGGGGCTCGCCCGCGACGTCCTTCTGCACGCCGGGACGGCGCGTCAGCTCGACGAGGTTGACGACGAGGGGTGCGGCCATGCCGTCGCCCCTACCCGAGGCTCGGGTCGTCCTGGTCGAAGAACGTCGATCCCGAGTCGTCGGCCGGAGGAAGCGGCGCGATCCGTTCCGTGCGACGAGGCGCCGCCCCCCGGGGAGCACCCCCTCGCGGCTCCGGCCGGCGGGCGACCCTCGGACGCGGCGGCTCCGGATCCTGCACGTCGGGGATGGAGAGGCGCGACCGACCCTTGGCGACGACCTGGACCAGGTTGTCGAGCAGGATCTCGAAGCTCGCAAGCCGCTGGTCGAGGAAGTCCTCGGTCTCGTTCTTCACCCGGCGGGCGTCGGCCTCGGCGGCCTCGATGATCTCGCGCGACCGGATCTCCGCGTCGCGCACGATTTCCGTGCGCTGCACCATGCGGTCGGCCTGCACGCGAGCCGCCTCGATGATCTCGTCCGCGTCGCGCTGCGTCTTGGCCATGAAGTCGGCGCGCTCCTTCAACATCCAGCGCGCCTGACGGATCTCGTCGGGGAGGCACGCGAGCGCGTCCTGGAGGAGCGCCACGAGCTGTTCGCGGTCGATGCGCGGGTTGCTGGACAACGGCACGTTCGGCGCGTTGACCGCCATCTCGAGCAGCTGCTCGATGATCGACTCCGTGTCCCCGAACGACGGCGGGGCCGACTGCACGGGCTGCACGGGCTGACGACCCTGCGGGCGGAGCGGCTGGCGCGTCGGCTCGTCGCGGCCGTATCCCCCGTACGTCACGACGGCCTCCGTGCGGCAATCGCCCTCGCCACCGGGGCGGGAACGAGGTCGTGCTCCATCGGACCGCGCAGATCGGCGTACTGCCTGACGTAGCGGCTGGAGATGAACGAGTGCTCCGGCTTGGAGAAGACCAGCACCGTGCGCACCCCGGCGGAGGCACGGTTCATGTGGGCCATCTGCTGCTCGACCTCGAAGTCGCCTGCCGTCCGGGCGCTCTTCACGATCGCCGCGGCGCCGATCGACCGCGCGGCCTGGACCGCGAGGCCGGAGAAGCACTCGACGCACACGCTCCGCCCGAGATGGGCCGTCGACTCGCGTATCAGTGCGGCGCGCTCGTCCGCCGGGAGCCACGAGGCGGGCTTGTCGGGGTTGACCATCACGCCGACGACGACCTCACCGAAGATGCCGACCGCCTCCTCCACCACGTCGAGGTGCCCGAGGTGGAACGGATCGAAGCTGCCCGGATAGAGCGCGACGCCCATGACGGTCTCACGCTAACCGTCGGAGAAACGAGACCGTCGCGCGCCCGTAGCGGCGCTCGCGGACGGTCTCCCAGCCCACGATCGGGGGGGACTCGGCGGCCAGCGACCGGTCGCTCTCGACGACGACGAAGCCGGCGGGGACGACCCCGAGGAGCCGGGCCCACTCCGCGAACCCGTACGGGGGGTCGGCGAGCACCAGCGTCGCCCCCGCGCAGCCGGCCAGGAGCTCGAGCGGGTCGCCACGAAGGATCCGCGACCGGTCTACGAGGCCGAGCGCGGCGATGTTCCGCTCCACCACCGCGAGCGCCCCGCGGTCGCGCTCGATGAACGTGCACGACGCCGCCCCGCGGGACAGCGCCTCGATGCCCATCGCCCCGCTGCCGGCATAGGCGTCCACCACGGTCGCGCCGTCCACCGCACCGAGGCTCTCGAGCGCATTGAAGGTGGCCTGCCGCGCACGATCCATCGTCGGTCGCGTTGCGGCGCCCGGGGGTGCCTCGATGCGCCGACCGCGCAGTGCCCCGGCCACGACGCGCACACCCCAACCCTAGGGACGCAGGCAGTCGTCCCGAGCACGTCGAGCGGCACCACGCCGCCGCTTCGCCGCGCTTGACTGGTTGCGTGAGCGACGACCGCGGCATGCAGGGCGAGGCCGCGCCGCCCGACCCCACAATTCCGTGCGTCGACTGCGGCGGCACCTGCCACCTGATCAGCTACGCCCCGGAGGACGGGACGTGGTGGGCCGGGGACGTCGCCACCTACCGTTGTGCCGACTGCAACGACCGCTGGGACGTCGAGCTGCCGCCCCTCGAGTAACCGCCGTTACTGAAGAATTTTCCAGTCGCTACCGTGCGCGCGGTGAAGAACACGGCACCCGGGCGATCGGAGACGGACTCGCGCACCCGCATCCTCGCCAGCGCCCGGACCGAGATCGAGCGCCGGGGGATCCTCGGTCTGCGCGTCGCCGACGTTGCCCGCGGCGCAGGCACCTCGATCACGCTCATCTACCGCCACTTCACGGACCGCGACGGACTCCTCGCCGAGGTCCTCGGCGACATCTACGACGAGAGCATCGTCTACTGGGAGTCGGTCGTCGACTCGTGGCAGGAACGCACCGTCGGGTACGCCGACCTGATCGCGATCATGCCGATGCCGGAGGATGCCATCAGCCGGACCCGGCGCAACATCCGCCTGCAGATCCTCGCGACCGCCGTGAACAACCCGCGCCTGCAGGATCGCGTCGCACGCTCAACGAGGCGATTCCATGCCGGGGTGCAGCGCGCCGTCGAGATCATCCGCCAACACACCGGCGAGCAGAACCCCCTCGACCCCCGCATCTATGCACTCATGCTGCTGATGTTCAACACGATGTTCGTCAGCAACGACATGCTCGGCGACGACCGGATCACCGACGCCGAGTACCGGTCG
>JBIIHV010000095.1:0-6707 GCA_044235415.1 Ilumatobacteraceae bacterium
CTGCCGCATACGGATCGCCGCCGAAGAGCACCGCTGCAGCCTGCTCCGCCGAACTCGCCGCGTCTCCTCCGTGCACCAGGGACGTCATCTCCCGCGCCAGAAGACGCTGGGCGGTGCGGGCACCGCGGTTGGTGCGGTGCGCGTCGAGCACCGCCGCCACGTCGTCGGGGGACGCGAGCGAGAACCACGGCAGCAGCGATTCGACGTCGTCGTCCGCGAGATTCATCCAGAACTGGTGGAACTGGTACACCGACGTCCGCTCGGCGCTCAACCAGACCGCTCCACTGGCGGTCTTGCCGAACTTCGTCCCGTCGGACTTTGTGACGAGCGGCCAGGTGAGGCCGTGCACCGCCCGCCCGAGAACCTTGCGCACGAGGTCGATTCCCACGGTGATGTTGCCCCACTGGTCGGACCCACCCATCTGCAGCTCGCACCCGTGGTGCTCGCAGAGGTACCGGAAGTCGTTCGCCTGGAGGAGCATGTAGCTGAACTCCGTGTACGACAGCCCGGAACCGCCCTCGAGCCGCGAGCGAACGGAGTCCTTCGCGAGCATCTGGTTGACCGTCACGTGCTTGCCGACGTCGCGGAGGAACGCAACGAGATCGCTCCCAGCGGTCCAACGGGCGTTGTTGACCAGCAGCGCTCCGGACGCACCAGGACCGAAGTCCAGCAGGCGCTCGAGCTGTGCGGAGATCGACACGACGTTCGCCTCGAGTGCGGCGGCGTCGAGCAAGTTGCGCTCCTCGCTGCGTCCCGACGGATCGCCGATCATGCCGGTCGCGCCGCCCGCGAGGACGATCGGCCGGTGGCCGAGCATCTGGAGACGGCGCAACGACACCTGGCCGAGCAAGTGCCCGACGTGGAGCGAATCGGCCGTGGGATCGAAGCCGACGTACGCCGCCAGTGGTCCGCGGGCGCAGCGGGCGTCGAGTTCGGTGCGGTCGGTGCTGTCGTGGATCAGCCCGCGGGACGAGAACTCCGCGACGATCGATCCCGGCACGGACGGGATCCTACGGCGCGCGACCTACCGCTTGCCGAGCCGCTGGCGCAGCGCAACGAGGCGTTCGGCGTACCGCACGCGCTGTGCCTGCACCGCGGAAGGACCTGATGCGCCGTGGGACGATCGCCGGAGGAGACCCTGCCGGCCGTCCAGGAGTGCGGCGGCCTCCGCGCCCAACTCTGCGTCCACCAGCACGGCGAGGCGCTCGCCGTCGCCGCCGGATTCGCGAACGAGGCGCCCGACGACGGCGTGGGCGTCGCGAAACGGCGTGCCCCGCGCCACCAGCCACTCGGCGACGTCCACCGCGGCGATCGAACCCCCGACTGCGGCACGGGACATTGCCTCGCGCGAGAACGACGCCGTCGACACCATGCCGTCGACTGCACGGACCGCCAGCTTCACCGTGTCGACGGAGTCGAAGAGCGGCTCCTTGTCCTCCTGCAGGTCGCGGTTGTACGCGAGCGGGAGACCCTTGAGCACGGTGAGCACGGCTACGAGGTTGCCGACGAGGCGTCCGACCTTGCCACGCGCGAGCTCGGCGATGTCCGCGTTCTTCTTCTGCGGCAGCATTGACGATCCGGTTGCGTACCGGTCGTCGAGGACGGCGAACCCGAACTCCGACGACGTCCAGAGCACGAACTCCTCGCCGATCCTGGAGAGATGCGTACCCGCCAGCGCAAGGCTGAACAACGACTCGGCGACGAAGTCGCGATCCGACACCGCATCGAGCGAGTTGTCGAAGGCCGCGCCGAACCCGAGGCGCGCCGCCGTGGCGACGGGGTCGAGGGGCAGCGTGCTGCCGGCAAGGGCGCCCGCGCCGAGCGGCGAAACGTCGGTGCGGGCCAGCACCTCGGCCATCCGTTCCGCGTCGCGTGCAAGCGCCCACCCGTGGGCGAGGAAGTGGTGCGCCAGCAGGACCGGCTGGGCCCGCTGAACGTGCGTGTAGCCAGGGACGATCGCCCCGTCGTCCCCCGTGCCGGCCTCGTCTGCGAGTCGCCCGAGGGTGTCGCAGAGTCCGATGACCGAAAGCGCGACCTCGCGGATCTCGCGACGAGTCCAGAGGCGCAGCGCCGTCACGCACTGGTCGTTGCGGCTCCGTCCGGTGTGCATGCGGGCCCCGGGCTCCCCGGCGAGTTCGGTCACCCGGCGCTCGATGGCCGTGTGGACGTCCTCATCGGTCGGCACGGCGACGAACGACCCCGTGGCGAATTCGTCGGCGACGCGGTCGAGCGCCGCGAGGATCGCCGCGACGTCGGACCCGCGCAGGATTCCCGCCGCACCCAACCCCTCCACGTGCGCGCGCGAGCCCGCAATGTCGTCGCGCCAGAGCCGGACGTCGAAGGAAAAGCTCTCCGTGAACGCGAGGAGGGACTCGTCCGGTCCGGACGCCATCCGGCCGTGCCAGAGCGTCCGTGAGACGGAATCAGCCACGGCGCCCCCCGCGTCCGAGACCGGCGAGACCGGAGAGCACCGACGCCAGCGTCGCCGCGCCACCCTTCGCGTCGGCGACGCAGAGCACCGTGTCGTCCCCCGCGACCGTGCCGATCAGGCCCTCGAGCCGCGAGCGGTCGAGGGCCGACGCGACGACGTGGGCACAGCCCGGGGGCGTGCGGATCACGACGATCGGAGCGCTCACATGGACCTCGGCCACCCACTCACCGAGCACCCGCCTGAGTTGGTCCATCGGTGCGATGCGATCGGGGGCGAACTCCGGAATTGCGTACGCCGTCTCGCCGTCCGCGGTGCGCACCTTCACCGCCCCCATCTCGTCGAGGTCGCGCGAGACCGTGGCCTGCGTGGCACGGATGCCCATCTTCCGCAGGGCCGCGACGAGCTGGGGTTGGCTCGTCACGGCTCCACCCGCGATCGCCCTCGAGATCGCCTGCTGCCGTTCCGTCTTCGTCGACATCAGCGGACCCCCACCGTCCACGCGAGCACCGCCCGCGCGGCGTGCAGCCGGTTGTGGGCCTGCGGGATGACCCGGCTCGCCGGTCCGTCGATCACGGCGTCGACCACCTCCTCACCCCGGTGCGCCGGCAGGCAGTGCATGAAGACGGCGTCCGGCAGGGCGGCAGCCATCACCGGTTCGTCGACGGTGAATCCCGCGAATTCCTCCCGGCGCCGGGCCGCCTCAGCCTCCTGCCCCATCGACGTCCACGTATCGGTGTGCACTGCGCAACTGCCCGATGCCGCCAGCCTCGGGTCGCGGTACTGCTCGACGGACGGAGCACCGAGGGCGAGCAGACGGCCCAGCTCGCCTTCGTCGGCGCCGTGCCGGTCCGGGCAGGCGAACCGGAGCGCTGCGCCCTGCAGCGCGCAGGCCTCGGCCAGCGACCGTGCAACGTTGTTGTAGTCGCCGACCCAGCAGACCGACCGGCCACGCAGGCTCCCGAACTCGCGACGCATCGTCACCACATCCGCCACAGCCTGGAGCGGGTGTGCGAGGTCGCTCAGCAGGTTGACCACCGGCACTGGGGACACCGCGGCCATGCGGACCAGCGTGCCGTGGTCGAAGACCCGGGCCGCGAGCACCGCGTGGTAGCCCGCGAGCACCCTCGCCACGTCCTCGACCGGTTCCCGGACGTCGAGACCGACTTCCTCGCCCCTGGTGTAGATCGGGTGTCCGCCGAGCTGCACGACGGCCATCTCCGTCGAGTGACGGGTGCGGTTGGATGGCTTCTCGAAGATCAGGGCAGCGCCGCGACCGGCGAGCGGTGCGCCGAGCGACGCCGGATCGCGGCCCGCGAGCGTGCAGATCTCCTCGAGCACATCCGCGCCGAGCGACGCGATATCGAGGACGTGCCTGCTCATTGGAGGACCTCCCTGACCATTCCGACCGCCTCAGCGACCTCATCCTCCGTCACGGTCAGCGGTGGCGCGAGCCGGAGCGCCGTAGGGGTGACCGCGTTGACCACCAGCCCGCGCTCGAGCAGCCGTGCGGCCACATCCTTCGCGTCCCCGGAGACCTCCGCCGCGAGCAGGAGTCCCCTCCCCCGCACCCCGCGCACCCCTGGGATGGACGAGAGCGCCGATGCCAGCATCTCTCCCAGCCGGACGGCGCGACCCGGAGCGTCGATCCGCGCCATCTCCTCCAGGACCGCCACCACCGCCGCGGTCGCGATCGCCGTTCCGCTGAAGGTGCTGCCATGGTCGCCCGGGACGAACGACGCCGCAACCTCGCGGCGGGCCCAGACGGCTCCGACCGGCATGCCGTTCCCCAGCCCCTTCGCGAGGCACACGACATCTGGTTCGAGTCCGTCGTGCTGGAATGCGAACCATCTGCCGGTCCGCGCGCACCCGGTCTGCACCTCGTCGAGCATGAACAGGATTCCCCGTTCGCGACACATCCGCTGCACCGCGGCGAGATATCCGGGGGGTGGCGGCACGACACCCCCCTCACCCTGGATCGGCTCGAGCAACACCGCCCCCACGGACGCATCCAGCGAGGCCTCGAGTGCCGCTGCGTCGCCGTACGGCACGTGGCGAAATCCCTCGGGCATGGGCTGGAACGGCTCGTGCTTGGCCGGCTGTCCCGTGGCGGCGAGGGCCGCCAGCGTCCGGCCGTGGAAGCTGCCGAGTGCCGAGACCACTACGTGCCGGCCGCGGCCACCGTGCCGCCGCGCCAGCTTGATCGCCGCCTCGTTGGCCTCGGCGCCCGAGTTGCAGAAGAACACCTGACCACCGCCACCGACGACGCGGTCGACCGCGACCGCCGCGCGCGTCGCCACGGGATTCGCGAAGTAATTGCTGACGTGGAGGAGCACCGACGCCTGCTCGGAGATGGCCTTCGCCACGACCGGGTTGGCGTGCCCGAGCGAGACCACCGCGATTCCCGCGAGGAAGTCGAGGTAGCGGCGCCCGTCACTGTCCCACAGCTCTGTCCCGAGCCCGCGCACGAACATCCGCTGCGGCGCGCCGAAGACCGGGATGAACGGGCAGTGGTCGCGGGGACCGGGTGCGGACTCGGGCAGGTGCGTCATCCGGCTGCCGTGATCATCGTGCCGATTCCGCCATCCGTGAAGAGCTCGATCAGCAGCGCGTGCGGCGCGGTGCCGTCGAGCACGTGCGCAGCTCCCACGCCGCCGTCGACCGCGGCGACGCATCCGTGCAGCTTGGGGATCATCCCGCCGTCGGCCGCCCCGCTCGCGACCAGCGCGAGGACGTCGGACCTGCTTGCGCGGCTGATGATGGAGGACGGGTCGCTCCGGTCCCGTCGGACGCCGGCGACGTCCGTCAGGTAGATCAGCTTGGAGGCCTGCAATGCGACGGCGATCGCGGCAGCGGCCTCGTCGGCGTTGACGTTGTAGAGCATCCCGTCCTCGCCGACGCCGACGGTCGCGACGACGGGCACCGCACCCGCCGACAGCAGCGCCTCGATCACGGCTCCGCCGACCCCCACGATCGTCCCGACCCGGCCGAGCGCGGGATCGCGCGGCACCGTGCGCAGCACCCCTCCGTCCTGGCCCGAGATGCCGACCGCCAGCGCGCCGTGGGCGTTGATCGCGGTCACCAGCATCGGATTGACGATGCCGAGCAGGACCATCTGGACGATCTCCATCGTCGCGGCATCCGTCACACGGAGGCCGTGGGAGAACACCGGCTCGATACCCGCCCGCGACATCCACTCGGAGATCTGCGGCCCGCCGCCGTGCACGACGACCGGGCGAAGACCGACTGCCCGAAGCATGGCGACGTCGGCCGCAAAGTCCCCCACGGCCCCCGGCCCGTCGGATCCGGCGATCGCATTGCCCCCGTACTTGACCACCACCGTCGTGCCTGCGTGCCGCTGGATGTACGGCAGCGACTCGGCGAGCATCGCCCCGACGGCGCCCACGTCGTTCACGGCGCGAGGCCGATCCGCGAGAGTCCCGACGTCTCCTCGAGGCCGAGTGCGACGTTGGCCGCCTGCACGGCACCGCCCGACGCCCCCTTCGCAAGGTTGTCCAGCGCGGCCAGCACCACGGCGGTGCCCGTCCGCTCGTCCCACCGCGCGCTCAGGTGCACCGAGTTCGACCCGAGCGTCGACTTCGTCGCGGGCGGACGCTCGTCCACCACGATGAAGGGCTCGCCTGCGTACGCCGCTGCAAGCGCCGCGAGGAGATCCTCCGTGGACGTCGGTCCGCGCTCCCCCGCCCGTGCGTAGCAGGTGGCGAGGATCCCGCGGCTCATCGGCACGAGATGGGGTGTGAAGAGGATCGACGCCCCGGTCACCTGTTCCATCTCGGGTGTGTGGCGGTGGTGCAGCAGGCCGTATGCCGAGACGTTGGAGTCCACCGTGGTGAACATCGACTCCTCCCGTGCTGCCGCCCCCGCGCCGCTGACCCCCGATGCGGCATCGACGATCACTCCGTCTCGGGCGATCCACCCGCCCGACACCAACGGCGCGAGCGCGAGGCTCGCGGCGGTCACGTAGCAACCCGGCGTCGCGACGAGCGCCGCACCCGCGATCGAGGACCGGTTGAGCTCGGGCAGGCCGTACGCCGCACCAGCGAGCAGATCGGGGTGCTCGTGGGTGAAGCCGTACCACCGCTCGTATGACGACGCATCCTTCAACCGGTAGGCGGCGGACAGATCGACGACGGTCCTGCCCGGACCGATCAACGAGGGGACGAGGCGCATCGACGCCTCGTGCGGGAGGCACAGGAAGACGACGTCGCAGGTACGGACCGCGTCGAGGTCCATCTGGTCGAAGGTTCGCCCGACATGG
>JBIIHV010000096.1:0-6661 GCA_044235415.1 Ilumatobacteraceae bacterium
GGTCGCCGAGCAGCTCCATCGTCGCGGGCACGAGGACCATCCGCACGATGGTCGCGTCGATGAACACCGCAAGCGCGAGCCCGAGCCCGAACAGCTTCAACTGCCGGTCGTAGCCGAGGACGAACGCGGCGAAGACGCACACCATGATGAGTGCGGCCGCGGTGATCACCCGCGCCGTCGCGGTGAGGCCGTCCGCCACCGCCTCGGCGTTGTCGCCGGTGCGGAGGTACTCCTCGCGCACGCGCGAGAGCAGGAAGACCTCGTAGTCCATCGACAGTCCGAACACGATGGCGAAGAGCATCATCGGTGCCCAGCTCTCGATCGGGCCGGCCTTGCCCACGCCGATCAGACCCATGCCCCACCCCCACTGGAAGACGGCGACGACGATGCCGTACGCGGCGCCGATCGACAGCAGGTTCATGATCACGGCCTTGATGGGTACGAGCAGGCTGCGGAACACGGCCATCAGCAGCAGGAACGAGAGCGAGAGCACGCCGATGAACAGCAGCGGCATGCGCCGGCCGATCACGTCGGCGAAGTCGACGCCGGCAGCGGTGAAGCCGCCGACCTTTGCCTCGACGCCGGTCTGCGGGATCACGTCGTGACGGAGCGTCCGGATGAGTGCGGTCGTGGCCTCGTCCTGCGGCGCGGTCGTCGGGTAGGCGATCACGAGCGAGAGGGATCCGTCGGCCGACGCGGGCGCTGACTGCGCGAACGCGACGCCGTCCACGCCACGGACCACGCCGACGAACGACTCGAGCGCAGCGGGGTCGGATGCGGCGGGACCCTGCACGGTGATGAACAGCGGACCGTTGAAGCCGGGGCCGAATCCCTCGGCGAGCATGTCGTAGGCGCGGCGGATCGTCTGCGACTCGGGTGCGTTGCCGTTGTCGCCGAAGCCCAGGCGGATGGATGCGAGGGGCGCGCTGAGGACCAGGAGGGCGGCGGTCGCCGCGATGGCCGAGGTCCATGGACGGCGCTGGACGAGCCGGCTCCACCGGTACCAGAAGGTCTGGTGCTTGGGCGTGCGGGTCCGCTGCGGGATCGGCCTGCGCAGGGGCTTGATCACGAAGCTCGCGACGGTCACCGCGGCGGCGGCGGCCACCGCGAGGAGGAAGATCGGCAGTGAGTGCAGGTACACCGCGAAGAAGGCGACGACGACGAACAGCGCGAGCGCGGCCAGGGCCGCACGGGTCGTGACGTCGATGCGGCGGCCCACCATCGCGAGGAGCGCGGGCAGCAGCGAGATCGAGGCGACCATCATCACGAGCACGCCGATCACCGCGCCGATGGCGAGGCCGCGGGCGAACGCGAGGCCCATGACGAACAGGCCGAGGAGGGAGATGATGACCGTGATCCCCGCGAAGATGACCGCGCGTCCCGAGGTGTCGACGGCGTTGACGACCGCGTCCTCGACGGACATCCCGTCGTGGATGCCCTCGCGGGACCGGGTCACGATGAACAGCGCGTAGTCGATGCCGACGCCGAGTCCGATCATGGCCACGAGCGACGTGGTGAAGTCGGGCATCGGCAGCACGTGGCTGAGCACCGTGACGAGCGATGCGCCGACGCCGAGTCCGACCAGCGCGGTGCCGATGGGCAGACCCATGGCGAGCACGGACCCGAAGGCGAGGACGAGGATGATGATGGCTGCGAGCAGGCCGTAGGCCTCGCTCGCCGGCAGCTCGAAGGCGGCGAAGATGTTCCCGCCGAACTCGATCCGGAGGCCGTCGACCGCATAGGGCTCCCCGATCCTGCGGATCTCCTCGCCGAGCGCGGTCAGTTCGGCCTGCGAACGGATGGATGCGTCGATCGACGCGAAGGCCGTGGTGCCCGACGGGTTGATCTGGCCCGGGGCGTCGAACGGCGACGTGACGGTGACCCCCTCGAGTGCGCCGACCCTGGCGAACAGCTCCGACATCGGGGCGCGGACCTCGTCGGTCCCGACGCCGTCGGCCGACGCGAAGACGATCTCGCCGCTGAAACCCGCGCGAGCGGGGTTGTTGGCCTCGAGCAGTGCCTGCACGTCGCTCGACTCGCTCGCCGGGATCTCGAACTCGGTGGCGAAGTCCGATCCCGTCGCGGAGGCGGCGACGCCGATTGCCACGAGCAACGGGAGCCAGATCCCGAGGACCATGAGGCGGCGACGGCGGACGCTGAAACGTGCGAGTGCAGCGAGCATGCAGGTGTGCTTTCTGGTGGGGAGTGGAGCCGCGGGGTGACGACCCGAAGGGCGGCGACCGTACGTTACGGGGTGGACGCGCAGCGATTCGCGTCGTGCGCAGGCGTGGCGGTCGGCGGCCCGGTCAGGTGGGCGCGCGCCACGGCACGCCGGCCGGCCATTCGCCGATGCCCCCGCGCTCGTTGAGCATTCCCGCGAGCTCCCGGTTGGCGTGGCGCGAGCGCCAGGTGAGCATGTCCTGTGCGAGCGGGAGGACGATCGACGGTTCATCGACGGTGGTCCGCCACGTCGGGTCGGCCGCGGTGTCGAAGCAGAGCCAGGTGCCGTCGCCGAACTGCACGTAGGCGAGACCGTCGTGCCGACGAACGGCGAGGTGCTGCATCTCGAGCCGGCGGTCCCACGGCCAGTCGCGCGGCTGCATGCGGATGAAGAAGTGCCGCCAGTCGTATTCGTAGGACGCCGCCGTGCGCCAGCCATCGACGGGCTCGCCCGCGAGCAGCGGTCCGAGCGGCAATCCGTCGCACTGGACGGGCACGGGCTGGCCGAGCACCTCGGCGATCGTCGGCATGATGTCGACGTTCTCGGTGAACCGGTCGACGGTGGTGCCGCTCCGGTGGAGGTGCCTCGGGTCGCGCACGAGCCCGAGCACGTGGTAGCTCTGCTCGAAGAACCCGAGCTTCTCCTTCAGGCCGTGGTCGCCCAGCTGTTCGCCGTGGTCGGCCGTGACGACCACCAGCGTCTCGTCCCATTCGCCGCGGTCCTCGATGGCGCGCCAGACGCGCCCGAGCTGCTCGTCGACGTCGCCGATCATGCCGTAGTACTGCGCACGCATCCTGCGCATCGCCGCCTCGTCGGACGGCGCCCGCGCGGAGTCGAGCTGCAGCGCGAACTCGTGGAACGGGTGCCGGTCGGCGACGGGTTCGATCGGGAGGTCGACCTCGTCCTCCGCGTACGCCGTCGACCACCGTCCCGCCGCGGCGTACGGCGGGTGGGGGCGCAGGTAGCTCAGGTGCACGAACCAGTCCGACTCCTGCCTGCCGAGCCACGCGAGGAACCGGTCGGTGAGGAACGCCGAGATGCCGACCTCGGCGGGGCGCTCCGGCTCCGTGCGCAGCGCCTGCTGCGCATCCATCGGGACGTCGTAGCCGCGCCCACGCAGCTGCTCGATCCACGGCTCGTGCGGTTCCGGGATGAACAGCTCGCAGTCGAAGCCCGGGAGGATCCCCTCGAACGACCCGAGGCGCCAGTCGTCCGGGCCGCTGGTGTCGCGCGGATCAGCCGACTGGTCGGTGTAGCCGAACAGCGTGGGCCGGTAGCCGGCGCGGCGCGCGAGCATCGCCACGTTGTCGAAGCGCCGGTCGAGGGGCGTGCCGTTGGCGACCACGCGGTGGTTCATCTGGTAGGTGCCCGTGTAGAGGCTCGCACGGCCCGGCGAGCACGGTGCGCACTGGCTGTAGTGGCGCGCGAGACGCACGCCTTCTCGCGCGAGACGGTCGAGGTTTGGCGTGCGCACGACGGGATGCCCCGCGACCGAGAGGCAGTCGGCGCGGAACTGGTCGAGCGTGACGAGCAGGACGTTCAGTGCCACCGCGGCGGAGCGTAGTGTCGGACAAGTGCAGCAACCCGTGAGCCGGCGCGTCGACGTCGGCCCCGTGCTGCGGATCGTGGAGTGGGCCGCGCGGGACGGTGTGCCGGAGCGGCCCGCCGTCGTGGCGGTGCACGGGCTCGCATCGAACGCACTGTTGTGGCGCGGCGCGGCGGAGGAGCTCTCGGCGCTCGGCTACCGGACCGTCGCTGTCGACCAGCGCGGGCACGGCCGCAGCGACAAGCCCGACGGGGGCTACGACATGCGCACGGTCGCCGACGATCTCGCCCGTCTGCTCGAGGCGCTGCGCGCCGACGGCATCGACCGGCCGGTGCTCGCCGGACAGTCGTGGGGCGGCAACGTCGTCGTCGAGCTGGCGCACCTCAGGCCCGACCTCGTGCGCGGCATCGTGGCCGTCGACGGAGGCTTCATCCGGTTGCGCGACCACTTTGCCGACTGGGACGAGTGCGCGGAGGCCCTCCGTCCGCCGCCGATCGCCGGCACGCCGGCCGCCGACATGCGCGGTTGGATGCGCCGTGCGCACCCCGACTGGCCGGAGTCGGGCATCGAGGGGACGATGGAGAACATGGAGCACATGGACGACGGGACCGTGCGGCCGTGGCTGACGCTCGAGCGCCACATGGCCATCCTGCGCGGGCTGTGGGAGCACGATCCGCTCGAGCGGCTCGTTGCGACGGATGTGCCGGTGCTCTTCGTCCCCGCGGTCGGGGACGGGCCGCGCGGAGAGCGGACGAGGGATGCCGCCGTTCGCGCCGCGGCCGCCGCCCGGCGCTCGCGCATCGAGTGGTTCGACGGCGCCGACCACGACCTCCATGCGCAGATGCCGGCGCGGTTCGCCCGCACCGTCCACGGTGCCGTCACCTCCGGGTTCCTCGCATGAGTGCCGGGCGGATCCTCGTCCTGATGGGCTCGGGCGAGACGGCACCGACCATGGTCGGCGTGCACCGCGAGCTCGCCGCGCGCCTCGGACCGTCGCCGCGCGCGGTGCTGCTGGACACGCCGTACGGGTTCCAGGAGAACGCCGCCGAGCTCGCGGAGCGCGCGGTCGAGTACTTCGCGACGAGCGTCAACCTGCGCATCGAGGTCGCGGGGCTGGGACGGATGCTCGGCGCCGATCCGCTCGCCGTGGAGCGCGGGCTGCGCCTCGTCGCCGACGCGGACCTCGTGTTCGCGGGGCCAGGCTCGCCGACCTATGCGCTCCGGCAGTGGCACGGCAGCACCGTCGCCGACCTGCTCGCCGCGAAGCTCCGCACGGGCGGCACCGTCACGTTCGCCTCGGCTGCTGCGCTCACGCTCGGCTGCCGCACCCTGCCGGTGTACGAGGTCTACAAGGCGGGCGCCGAGCCGCACTGGCTCGACGGACTCGACGTGCTTGCGACGGTCGGCATCTCGGCCGCCGTCGTGCCGCACTTCAACAACGCCGAGGGCGGCCACCACGACACGAGGTTCTGCTACATGGGCGAACGGAGGTTGGCGGAGCTCGAACGCTCCCTGCCCGACGGCGCGTACGTGCTCGGCATCGACGAGCACACGGCGGCGGTGGTCGACCTCGACCGTGGCGAGGTCCGCGTCGCGGGCAAGGGAATGCTCACCGCCCGCACGTCGGACGGGTCGCGTTCGTGGCCGAGCGGATCGGTGCTCGACATCGCACTGCTGCAGCGACCGGGCGACGGCGGTGCGGTCTTCGTCGCGGTGCCCCCGGACGCACCGTCGGCGCCGCCGGACGTCGATGGTCCGATGGAGGCTGCCGATGCATCGCTTCGATCGGCGACCGACCGGCTCTCGGCGGCGTTCGACGCTGCGTTGACGGACGGAGACGCCGACTCGGCGGCGCGGAGCATCCTCGCGCTCGACGATGCGATCGCCTCGTGGTCGCGCGACACGTCGCAGAGCGACGACGCCGACTACGCGCGCACGGTGCTGCGCGGCATGGTCGTGGCGCTCGCCGGTGCCGCGACGCAGGGACTCCGCGACCCCGCCGAGGTCGTCGGGCCGTTCGTCGAGGCGCTGCTCGCATTGCGCCGCGAGGTCCGTGCCGACAAGTTGTGGGCGGTGTCGGACCGCATCCGTGACTCGCTTGTCGAGCTGGGCGTCGAGGTCCGCGACGGCCACGACGGGTCGACGTGGTCGCTGCGCGGCTGAGGGAGCTCGCGCGGCTCTTCCTGACGGTCGGAGTCGTCGGCGTCGGCGGACCTGCGGCCCACGTGGCGCTGATGCACGACCAGGTGGTGCGCCGCCGGGCGTGGCTGGACGACGCCGAGTTCGTCTCGCTCGTCGGGGCCACGGCCCTCGTGCCCGGACCGAATTCGACGGAGATGGCGATGGCGATCGGACTCCGGAGGGCCGGCGCGCGCGGGCTCGCCGTCGCGGGCGCGTCGTTCGTCCTCCCTGCCGTGGCGATCGTCGCCGCAATCGCGTGGGCGTACGGGCGCTATGGCACGTTGCCGGCCGCGGAGTGGGTCCGCTACGGCACGCTGCCCGCCGTCGTGGCGATCGTCGCGGTGGCGCTCGTGCGGCTCGCACCGGTGGCCGCACCGTCGCCCGCGCTCGTCGCATCGGCGGTTGTCGCCGCCGCAGCGTCGCTCGCCGGCGTCCACGACGTCGTGGCGCTGGTCGTCGCGGGGCTGCTGCCCGTCGCCGTGCGCGGTGCCTCGGCCCTGTGGTGCTCGCCGCTGCTGCTGCTGGCCGTGGTCGATCCCCGGAGGATCCTCGCGGTGTTCGCGATGATCGGCAGCCTCGTCTACGGCAGCGGCTACGTGCTGCTGGCGCTGCTCGAGCGCGAGCTCGTCGAGCGACGGGGCTGGATCGACGAGCGCACGCTGCTGGATGCGGTGGCGGTAGGACAGGTGACGCCGGGACCGGTGTTCAGCACG
>JBIIHV010000097.1:0-6612 GCA_044235415.1 Ilumatobacteraceae bacterium
GAGCCGAACGCGAAGACCATCGACAGCCTCAAGCGCATTGAGCTGCCGGCGGGCGTCGACATCGAGATCAAGCTCCAGAACGCCTGATCGCCCTGGGCCGGTGAAGATCGGTCTCCGGGAGGTCGGACCGGAGGACTCGGAGCGTCTGCTCCGATGGCGGAACCTGCCCGATGTCGCGCGGTGGATGAAGTCCACGCACGAGATCGGGCGGTCCGAGCACGACCGATGGTTCCGGGGCGTGCTCGCGCGCGAACGGCGGATCCACTGGCTGATCCTCGTCGATGGTGAACCGGTCGGCACCGTGAACATCAGCGCGATCGACCCGGGGACCCGCCGGTGCGAGTGGGGGCTGTACCTCGGGGAGGAGGCGGCCCGTGGGACGGGGGCCGCGCTCGGGGCGTCGGTGCTCTCGCTCGATCTCGCCTTCGAGGTCCACGGCATGTCGGTCGTCGAGTGCGAGGTGAAGCCCGACAATGACCGCGCAATCGCGCTCTACGAGCGGCTCGGATTCCAGCGCGCCGGACATCGTCAGACGGGTGGCACGGAGCTGGTTCTCTACGAAATGAGCGCGCAGAACTGGGCAGCGGTGAGGCCGGTCGCGCTCGATCGCCTCAGGAACCGGGGAGCGGAGATCTGACCGACCTGCGCTCGTGCAGCAGGCACTGCATGATCGCGACGCTGAGCCACCGGCCGAACTTCCGTCCGGTCTCGCGCTCGACCCCGACGAGGCTGAACCCGCACGACTCGTGCAATCCGCGCGAGGCGGTGCTCGACGCCTCGATGCGGGCAATGACGCAGTGGAATCCCGAGGCCGTCGCGTGGTCGAGGAGGGATCCGAGGATCAACCGCCCCGTCCCCCGTCGAGCGAGGTCCCGACGGACGTAGACCGAGTTCTCGACCGTGGTGTGGTACGCCGCGCGGTCCCGGTAGTCCGAAAGGGCGCCGAACCCGACAACCTCGCCGGTGGCGTCGACGGCGACGAGCGCGGCGAAGGCGCCCGAGCGGGCCTCGATCCACGCCCGCTGGGCCTCGACGCTCCGAGGCACGAGATCGAAGGTGGAGATCTCGTGCAACACCTCGTGGTTGTAGATGCCGCAGATGGCCTCCGCGTCGTCCACGGTGGCATGGCGCACGACGAGGCCGCTCACCGGCGCGAGGGTAGCGGTCAGGGTGCGAGACGACGTTCAAGAATTCGGAAAGAAGGCACGCAAGGAGTCGCCCGAGCCCGTGGCCGGGCGGTAGAACCGGCGCCATGACCGACGCGACCGACACCCCCATGCAGACCGCCGACGTTGCCGCCGCAACCCCCGCCGGGACCCCGCTGCCCCCGCCGCCTCCGCGGCTCCAGAAGGGACGGCGACACGGTGCCGCGGTGGCGCTTGGTGCCGTGCTCGGGCTCGTCGCAGGTGCCGTGTCGGGTGCGGTCGCCGGATCGCTGCTGGGTGGGGGCGGAGGGTCGGCGCCCGTCGAGTTCGAGGCCGTCCAGATCGGGGAGACCGCAGGGGAGACGCCCGCCGAGACGTCCACCCAGGTCGCTGCGGTGGCGAACTCGATCGCGCGGAGCGTCGTGATGGTCTGGGGCGAGGGCGAAGCGGATTCCGGCATCTCCACCGGCACCGGCGTGGTGATCTCCTCGAACGGCGACATTCTGACCAACGCCCATGTCGTCGAGGACGCAACCGTCGTGCGCATCCGCTTCATGTTCGAGACGGAGCCGCGCGACGCCGAGGTGCTGGCGAGCGATCCCGGCAACGACCTCGCGCTGCTGCGGGTGGCCGCGACGGGTCTCGAGCCCGCGACACTCGCAGCACCTGGCGCGGTTCGCATCGGCGATCCGGTCGTCGCGATCGGATACGCACTCGACCTCGATGGAGGACCGACCGTGACGAGTGGCATCGTGTCGGCGATCAACCGCACCATCCCGTCCGGCGACGGCGCGCTCGACAACCTCATCCAGACCGACGCGGCGATCTCGTCGGGGAACTCCGGTGGGCCGCTCGTGAACCTCCGCGGCGAGGTGGTGGGCATCAACACAGCCGTCTACCGGGGCGACTTCCAGTCGGCGGTGAACAACGTCGGGTTCGCGATCTCGTCCGAGGAGATCCTCTCGGTGCTGCCCCAGTTGCGGGCGCAGGCGCGCGGGGAGGTCCGCACCGAAGGCTTCCTCGGCGTCGGCGTCGAGCGCCGCTCCGACGGGGGGCAGGGCGCAATCATCACCAGCGTCCAGCCCGACTCCCCGGCCGACGAAGCGGGCATCGTCACCGGAGACATCGTCCTGAGCGTGGATGGCGCCCCCATCGACGGCCAGATCGGGCTCGTGGCCGCGATCCGGGACGGGTCGCCGGGCCAGGTCGTGGAGATCATCATCCTCCGGGACGGGGAGCGGGTCTCGCTGGCGGCCACCCTGGTCGCCCGTCAGTAGGGGTTGGGGGCCGGGCCCGACCCTCCCCGACCCGCCGAAATCCCATGTGGGAGGACGGCAGACCCGCCGATAGAGTCAGGCGTCCAAGTCAGGACAGGACAGACGACGTCTCACAACCGACGTCTGCAAAAGCCCCCTCGGGGGGACTGTGCAGCACCACCCGACACGGTGCTCCGCCGGCTTTGCCGCGCGGAGCATCTTCGTGAATGGGTGCGGTCAACGGAGACGGACAACACGGATCGGGACAGGGAGCAGAGGCGCCGGTATGGCACGCAAGGCAATCGTCGGCGAGAAGGTCGGCATGACGCAGGTGTGGGGTGACGACCAGCGCGTCATTCCCGTCACGGTGCTGCGCGTCGAGCCGGCCCGTGTCGTCCAGGTGAAGACCGACGAGCGCGACGGGTACAGCGCGCTGCAGGTCACGTACGGCAGCCGCAACGCCTCGAAGCTCACGAAGGCAGAGGCGGGACACTTCGCCAAGGCGTCGGTCTCACCGGGCCGCAAGCTGGTCGAGTTGCGTCTCGATTCGGTCGACGGATTTGAGGTCGGCCAGGAGATCGCCGTCGACACGCTCGCCGCGGGCGAGCGGGTCGATGTCGTCGCGGTGAGCCGCGGCAAGGGTTTCGCCGGCGGCATGAAGCGCCACAACTTCGGCGGTCAGGGCGCCAGCCACGGCAATCACAAGCACCACCGTGCGCCGGGCTCGATCGGCTCGTGCTCGTTCCCGGGACGCGTGTTCAAGGGCCTCCGTATGGCCGGCCACCTCGGCCACCAGCAGACCACCACCCTCAACCTCGAGGTCGTGCAGGCCGACGCCGAGCGCGGCCTCCTGCTCGTCAAGGGGTCGGTGCCGGGTCCGAACGGCGGCGTCGTGATCGTCCGTAACGCCATCAAGGGGAAGTAAGCGATGCCTGCCGAGAAGTCCGCTCCCAAGACGGGATCCATCCAGCTCCCCGCCGAGTTCTTCGGAATCGAGCCGAACGTGTCCGTCATGCACCAGGTCGTCGTCGCCCAGCTCGCCCACCGGCGCTCCGGCACGCAGAGCACGAAGACCCGCTCCGAGGTCCGCGGCGGCGGCAAGAAGCCGTTCGGCCAGAAGGGCACCGGCAACGCCCGTCAGGGATCGATCCGCGCGCCGCACTTCGTCGGCGGTGGCATCGCGCTCGGGCCAAAGCCGCGCAAGTATGGCGTCCGCACGCCGAAGAAGATGGTCGCACTGGCCCTTCGCTCGGCGCTGTCCGACAGGGCCGCGCAGGGCCGCGTCGCCGTCGTCGACCAGTGGTCGTTCGATGCTCCGAGCACCAAGCTCGCCGCCGCGCTACTGGAGTCGCTCGGCGTCGAGGGCACGGCGATGGTCGTGGTGGAGCGCCGCGACGATGTTGCCGCGAAGTCGTTCCGCAACCTCGCCCACGTGCAGGTCGTCACGACGTCCGAGCTGAACGCCTACGACGTCCTGTGCAACGAATGGCTGGTGTTCAGCCAAGCGTCGCTGCCGGCGCCGAAGAAGGGGGAGGTCCGCTGATGAAGGACCCACGCGACGTGATCCTGCGGCCGGTGGTCTCGGAGAAGACCTATGCCCTCATGGAGACGGGGACGTACACGTTCGAGGTGCATCCCGATGCCACGAAGCCCGAGATCTGCGACGCCGTCGAGCGGATCTGGAACGTGAAGGTGCGCAGCGTCAACACCCTCAACCGCAAGGGCAAGGTCCGTTTCGCGCGGGGTACCAACCGCTTCGGCAAGCGCAAGGACGTCAAGCGCGCGATGGTGACCCTCCGCCCCGGCGACCAGATCGCCCTGTTCGAGAGCTGATCCGGAGGACGACGATGAGCATTCGCAAGCGCAAGCCGACCAGCGCGGGACGCCGGTTCCAGACCACCTCGGACTTCGCCGAGGTCACGAAGTCGCGCCCCGAGAAGTCGCTGCTCGCATCCAAGTCGTCGCGCGGCGGCCGCAACGCGACGGGCCGCATCACCTCCCGCCACCAGGGTGGCGGACACAAGCAGCGGTACCGGATCGTCGACTTCCGCCGCAAGAAGGACGACTACGCGGCGAAGGTCGCTGCGATCGAGTACGACCCGAACCGCACCTGCCGGATCGCCCTCCTCCACTACGAGGACGGCACCAAGGCCTACATCCTCGCGCCGAAGGGCCTCGAGCCCGGCATGCGCGTCGAGAGCGGGCCGAAGGCCGATATCAAGGTGGGCAACGCCCTGCCGCTGCGCTTCGTGCCCGTCGGCACCGTCGTGCACAACGTCGAGCTGCGCCCCGGCCAAGGTGGCCGAGTCGCGCGCTCGGCCGGCATGTCGGTGCAGCTGGTGGCCAAGGAGGGCGACTACGCCACGCTCCGCATGCCGAGCAGCGAGATGCGCCGCGTGCCGATCGACTGCCGGGCCACCATCGGCGAGGTCGGCAATGCCGAGCACGAGCTCGTGAAGATCGGCAAGGCCGGCCGCAACCGCTGGAAGGGCGTGCGCCCGCAGTCGCGAGGTGTGGCCATGAATCCGGTCGACCACCCGATGGGTGGCGGCGAGGGCAAGACCTCGGGAGGCCGCCCGCCGGTCTCGCCGTGGGGCAAGCCCGAGCGCCGTACGAGGAACAAGAACAAGGCGTCGCAGGCGATGATCGTCCGTCGCAGGCGCTCTGGAAAGGCACGGGGGTAGCGCATGTCGCGCAGCTTGAAGAAGGGCGCGTTCGTCGACGAGCACCTGCTGAAGAAGGTGGATGCGATGAACGAGTCGGGGGAGCGCAAGGTCATCAAGACCTGGTCCCGTCGCAGCACGATCATCCCGGACATGGTCGGGCACACGTTCGCCGTGCACGACGGGCGCAAGCACGTGCCCGTGTTCGTGTCGGAGTCGATGGTGGGGCACAAGCTCGGAGAGTTCTCTCCCACCCGTACGTTCAAGTTCCACGCCGCCCAGGAGAAGGCCGCAGCCGCGGCCGCAGCGAAGAAGTAGGCCATGACCGGACCGAAGCTCAACGAAGCGAACAGGGTCGCAGGATCCAAGGGCGGCACCCGAGCGGTGCTGCGCAACCTGCGCATGTCGGCCTCCAAGGTGCGCGTGGTGCTCGACCACGTGCGCGGGCTCGACGTGCGGTCGGCGGACAACGTGCTCGCGCTCATGCAGCGCGATGCGGCACGCGACGTGCGCAAGCTCCTCGCGTCGGCCGTGGCCAACGCGGTGCACAACGACGAGCAGGACGTCGAGCGCCTCTACGTGAAGGCGTGCTTCGCGGACGAGGGAGCGACGTTGAAGCGCTTCCGTCCCCGGGCCAAGGGTCGCGCCGGGGCGATCAACAAGCGCACGTGCCACGTCACCGTGGTGGTCGACGCGATGGACGGCGAGATCCTCCAGCGCTTCGAGGATCGCGAGGCCGCGCGCGCCAGCTCGCGTGCGTCCAGCAAGGCAGCACGCAGCGCCCGTGTCGCGGCGAGCCGCGCCAAGCAGTCCGCCGCCGCCCGTCCGAAGGCCGAGCCGGCCGTCGAGCAGCAGGTGCAGGACCAGGACGGCGGGTCGGACCAGCCGGAGAAGGCCGAGGAGAACTGATGGGCCAGAAGATCAATCCGTACGGCTTCCGCCTCGGCGTCACCACCGACTGGAAGAGCCGCTGGTTCAGCACGAAGGAGTACCGCCAGTACCTCACGGAGGACTGGAAGATCCGCGAGTACCTGCTCCGGCAGCTGTCCGACGCGGCCGTGAGCCGCGTCGAGATCGAGCGCACCCGTGACAAGCTCCGGATCGACGTGCACACCGCGCGTCCGGGCCTCGTCATCGGCCGCAAGGGCCAGAAGGCCGACGAGATCCGCGCGGGCCTGACCAAGCTGACCGGCAACAACAAGGTGCAGCTGAACATCGTCGAGATCAAGCAGGCCGAGCTGGACGCGGCGCTCGTCGCACAGGGCGTCGCCGACCAGCTGGTCAATCGCATCGCATTCCGCCGCGCAATGAAGCGCGCGGTGCAGAACGCCCAGAAGTACGGCGCAGAGGGCATCCGCATCCAGTGCTCCGGCCGCCTCGGCGGCGCCGAGATGTGCCGCACCGAGTGGTACCGCGAGGGTCGCGTGCCGCTGCACACGCTGCGCGCCGACATCGACTACGGATTCCGCGAGGCGTCCACGTCGGCGGGCCGCATCGGCGTGAAGGTGTGGCTCTACAAGGGCGAGATCCTTCCGTACAAGCGCTCCT
>JBIIHV010000098.1:0-6608 GCA_044235415.1 Ilumatobacteraceae bacterium
CGGGCTGCAGGTCATCGACGGCCCGTTCCTCTACGTGCGCGACCAGGATGCGCTGCGCGACTACGCCGGGCGGACGCGCACGCTTGGCTACGACGGCAAGTGGGCGCTGCACCCCGACCAGGTCACGGTGCTGAACGACGTCTTTTCGCCGACCCAGGAGCAGTTCGACAAGGCGTGGGACATCATCGACGCCTACCGCGACGCCACCGAGGGCGAGGGCAAGGGCGCCGTGATGTTCGGCACCGAGATGATCGACGAGGCCAGCCGCAAGATGGCGCTCAAGTTCATCTCGCGCGGCGAGCGCGCCGGACGCGTGCGCACGCCCAAGTGAGCGCGCGCTTCGACGCGATCCTCTTCGACGCGGGCGGCATCTTCGTCGTCCCCGATCCGGGCACGCTGGGTGCGGCGGTCGCGCAGCTGGGCGGGGGACGCGAGCCCGAGCGCATGGTGCGCGCGCACTACGCCGGCATGGCGGCGCTCGACGACCATGCGCTGTCGACGTCCGCGCACTCGATCGACTCGTTCAGCTGGGACACCTACCGCGGCGCGTTCGCCCGGTGCGCCGGCGTGCCTGACGCGCGGATCGACGAGGCCGTCGAGCGGCTGCGCCTGCTGTACTCGCCGTTCCTGTGGCGCTTCCCGCTGCTCGAGTCGGTCGCCGCGCTGTGGCGGCTGCACCTGCGCGGCACGCCGATCGGCGTGGTGTCGAACGCCAGCGGCCAGATCGAGGCGACGCTCGCCAGCCAGTGCGTCGCGCAGGTGGGCCCGGGCGCCGGGGTGCCGGTGCTGATCGTCACCGACTCGCACGTCGTCGGCGCGTCGAAGCCCGACCCGCGCATCTTCGACGACGCCCTTGCGCTCCTCGCGGCGAAGGGGATCGGCCCCGACCGCACGGCGTACGTGGGCGACAGCTACGTCAACGACGTGGGCGCGGCGCGCAACGCGGGGATGACGGGGATCCTGCTCGACCCCCATGGGGATCGCGCGCACCTCGACTGCGAGCGCATCGGCTCGCTGCACGAACTCGTCGCGTTCGTCGCCTGACGCCCCGCTCGGGGCGCGCCGGGCGGGGACGCGCTATGCCGCGGCCGTCTCGGCCATGCGGCGCGCGATGACCTTCAGGCAGAGCGTCTCGTCGGCGCCCTCGAAGATCGACAGCACGCGGGCGTCGACGAACAGGCGGCTGACGGAGTACTCCTCGGCGTAGCCGTAGCCGCCGTGGATCTGCATCGCCTCGCGCGTCACCCACTCGGCGGCCTTGCACACGTACGCCTTCACCATGCTCGCCTCGGTGGCGCCCTCGCCCTTGCCCATCATGCGGGCGACTGCGTAGCTGAATTGCCGCGACGCCTGCACGACGGCGGCCATGCGGCCGAGCTTCACCCGCGTCAGCTGGTACTCGTCTATCGAGCGGCCGAACACGGCCCGGTTCGCGGCGTAGTCGCGGGCCGATTCGTACGCGGCCTGCATGACGCCCACCGCGCGCGCGGCGGTCTGCAGGCGGCCGTTCTCGAAACCCTCCATCTGGAAGTAGAAGCCCTTGCCGAGCCCGTCCTCCTCGCCGATGAGGTGGTCGGCAGGCACCCACCACGAGTCGAGCGCGACCTCGTACGAGTGCATGCCGCGGTAGCCGATCGTGTCGATGGGGCGGCCCTCCATGCGGCCGCCGCCGGGCTGGGAGAAGGAGAAGCCGTGCGACTCGCCGAGGGGCTTGGGGACGATGAACACGCTCAGGCCGCGGTGCGCCTTCGAACGGTCGGGGTCGGTGCGCGCGAGCAGCATCAGCACGTTGGCTCGCGCGGCGAACGTGCACCACGTCTTGACGCCGCTGATCGACCAGCCCGGCGCCCCGTCAGGCCCGGCCGCACGCACGGCGGAGGTGGTGAGGCTGGCGACGTCGCTGCCGTAGTCGGGCTCGGTCACCGCCACTGCGGCCATCACCTCGGTCGTCGCGAGCTTCGGCAGCCAGTGCTGCTTCTGCGCCTCGGTGCCGCCGCGCACGAGCGCGCGGGTGAGGATCTCCGGCCGGGTGATGAGGGAGCCGCCGATGCCGAGCGAGGCGCGCGAGAGCTCCTCGGTCGCGATGCAGCTGGCCATGTACTCGCCGTCGCCGCCCTCGCTGAACCCGCCGTACTCCGACGGCACCGACAGGCCGAACGCACCGAGCTCGGCGAGCCCCGCGATGATCTCCTCCGGCACGTCGCCGTTGTGCCGGTGCACGTGCTCTGCCCGTGGGGCGATCTCCCTCGTGGCGAACGCACGGAAGGTGTCCTGCACCATCTCGAACTCGCCGTCCAGGTGGCGCGGACCCGGCGCCTCCGCGAGCGACGAGAGGAACGCAGGGTCGCGGTAGGTGGCGACGAACGGCCCGGCCGCGGCGAACGGCGCGGAGCCGAGGCCCCACAGTTCCTCGCGCCCGACGAGCCGTGCGGTGACCTCGGCCACCATGTCGGCGACGAACGCGCAGGTCAGCGCCGCCTCGGCCTCGCCCTTCGCGCCGTAATCGAGCATCGAGCGCGCGGTCTCGGCGGCGGATGCGGAGTGCGCGAGGTCGTACGCCACCACCTGCTGCACGTCGGGTCCGCCTGCGGCGACCATCGCACGGACCGCCCGGTCGATTGCACGCTGCACGAGGTCGATGGACTCCGCCGCCCGCTGCAGATCGGCTCGGGGCGAAGGGGCGTCCATGCGGCGAAGCGTACCGATCGGGCCGAATTGCGGCGAACCGTGCGCACCGGACCGCCGCCGTAGCATGGTCCGATGGCGGCGGTGAGCCGGGTGAGGGCGCGGCTGCGTGCCCTCTTTGCGACGGCCAAGTGGGTGATCTTCGGGCTCGTCACGTACTTCTTCATCCTGCCGCTGATCCCCGGCTTTCGCAGGGCCGTCACCGAGCTGTCACAGGTGGAGGCCCCGTATCTGCTCGCGGGCTTCGCCCTGCAGATGGCCGCGCTGTTCTCGTACTCACTGCTGACGAAGGCGTCGCTGTCCGAGGGACTCGACCACCTCTCGGTGGCCCGGCTGTTCCGCATCCAGCTGAGCACCAAGTCGGTGGGCAACGTCCTGCCGGGTGGCAGCGCCGCATCGAGCGCGCTTGGCTACCGCCTGCTGCGCCTGTCCGGAGTGTCGGGTCCGGACGCGGGTTTCGCGCTGGCCACCGCCGGCCTCGGATCCGCCGTCGTGCTGAACCTCATCCTGTGGGTGGGCCTCATCGCCTCGATCCCGGGGCGGGGCGTGAACCCGCTGTACGGCACCGCAGCGATCATCGGCGTCATCGTCATGCTGGTCGCCGCCGCGCTGATCTTCGGGGTGATCGACGGCCAGGGACGTGCCGAGCGCGTGCTGCGCTGGATCGCCGCCAAGCTGCGCCTCGACCCCGACCGCGCCGCGGGCGTGCTGCGCCACCTCGGCGACCGGCTCCTTGCACTGGCCGCCGACCGCCGACTGCTCGTGCGGGTGCTCGCCTGGGCCACCCTCAACTGGCTGATCGACGCGGCGTCGCTGTGGGTGTTCCTCCGCGCCTTCGGCCAGAGCGTGCCCGCCGACGCGCTGATCGTGGCGTTCGGCCTCGCGAACATCGTGTCGGTCGTGCCGATCACGCCCGGGGGCCTCGGCATCGTCGAGGGCATCTACATCCCCACGCTCGTGGGCTTCGGGCTCACCCGCAGCGAGGCGACGCTGGGCGTGCTGACGTACCGCATCGCGCAGTACTGGCTGCCGATTGCGATCGGCGCCGTCGCGTACCTGTCGCTGCGCGTCGGACCCTTCGCCATCGAGCGGCGCGACGCGCTGCGCCCTCTGCGCAGCGAGGCGCGCGACGCGGCGGCGGGTGTCCGGAACGACGAGGGGTAGGTTGGCGCCATGACCGTGCACGAACGACCCTTCGGACGGTGCCTCGAGGACTTCGTTCCCGGCGACGTCTACCGCCACTGGCCGGGCAAGACCGTCACCGAGGCCGACGACCACCTGTTCTGCATGATCACGATGAACCACCACCCGCTGCACACCAACGACTGGTTCGCGTCGCGCAGCGTGCAGGGGCGCAACGTGGTCGTGGGCAACCTCGTCTACTCGCTCGTGCTCGGCATGAGCGTGCCCGACGTGAGCGGAGCGGCGATCGCCAACCTCGAGGTCGAGACCCTGCAGCACAAGTTCCCCACGTTCCACGGAGACACGATCCACGCCGAGACCCGGGTGCTGAAGGTGGAGCCGTCCTCTTCCAAGCCCGACCGCGGCGTCGTGACGGTCGAGACGAAGGGCTTCAACCAGGACGGCCGCGAGGTCTGCTACTTCCGCCGCAGGGTGATGGTGTGGAGGCGGGATGCACTGCCTTCGCGCGAGCGCCCGTACGACGGACAGGACGTCTGGGGAGCCTGACCGGCGTCCAGCGCGCGCTCCTCGACTGGGGGGTGCCGCGCCTGCGCGACCTGCCCTGGCGCGCGACGCGCGATCCGTGGCGGGTGCTCGTGAGCGAGGTGATGCTGCAGCAGACGCAGGTGCAGCGCGTCGTGCCGATGTACGAGCGGTTCGTCCGCGCGTGGCCCGACCCGGCCGCGTGCGCAAAGGCCCCGCTCGGCGACCTGCTGTCGGCCTGGCAGGGGCTCGGGTATCCGCGACGGTGCCGCAACCTGCACGAGGCGGCGAAGACGGTGGTGGAGCGCCACGGGGGAACGGTGCCCGCGGTGCTCGAGGAGCTCGAGGCGCTGCCGGGGGTGGGCGCCTACACCGCGCGGGCGGTGCTCGCGTTCGCGCACGGCCGTGACGTCGGTCCCGTCGACGTCAACGTGTCGCGCGTGCTGTCGCGGTGGGCCGGGGAGCCGCTCGGCCGCGCGGTGGCGCAGTCGCGCGCGGACGCCGCGGTGCCGCAGGGCCGGGCGTGGGAGTGGAACCAGACGCTGATGGACCTCGGCGCCACGGTGTGCACGGCGCGCGCACCGCGGTGCGGCGAGTGCCCGGTGCGCGCGCACTGCACGTGGCGCGGCGGACCGGGCGAGGACCCCGCCGTCCGGTCGGCGGGTGCGAGCCGCACGCAGGGGCGCTTCGAGGGCTCCGACCGCCAGGCGCGCGGCCGGCTGCTGCGCGCGGTCGTCGAGTCGCCGGTGCGCGAGAAGGCGGTCGCCGCCACAATGGGGCTCTCCGACGACGTACCGCGCGCCGCGGCGCTGCTCGGTGCGCTGTGTGCGGAGGGACTGGTGGTGGTCCACGACGGGTGGTGCAAGCTGCCCTGACGTCGCGCGGTTGCGGCGGCCCGATTGACGGTCAGCGCAGGTGGCGGTCGGCCCAGTCGACGATCGCGGCCGTGACCGTGTCGGGGCGCTCGAGCTGCAGGAAGTGCCCGGCGCCGTCGAGGATCTGGACGTCGGCGTTGGCGGGTGCGTGCACGGCCGCGTCGCGCGCCACGTCGGCGCCGATGCACCCGTCGTCCGCGCCGTGCAGGTACCGCAACGGCTGGACCGGTGCGTCGGAACCGACGCGCTGCTGGTCGTCGACGCGGCCGGGGTCGCGGTGCGTGCCGCCCAGTGCGGCGCGGTAGTAGCCGAGCGCGGCGGCCAGGCAGCCGTCGCCGCGGAGGGCGTCCTTCGCGTCGTCCACCGCGCGGCCGGGGTCGAAGCCGGGGGACCACTGCCGCCACAGGCGCTCGATGAACGCGAAGTCGCCGGACGACACGAGGTGCTCGGCGAGCGGGTGCTGGAAGAGGAACATGTACCAGCTGCGCTGCACCTGGTCGAGGTTGCCGAGGAGCGCGCGGCCCATCGCGCCCCACGGCGGCACCGCCATCCCCACGACGGCGCGCCACCGCTCGGGCTCGAGGATCGCGGCGCCGTAGGCGGCAGGTGCACCCCAGTCGTGGCCCACCACCATCGCCGGCCCGCCGCCGAGCGCCTCGTGCAGTGCGTTGGCGTCGAGCGCCAGGTCGGCGGTCTGGTAGCACCCGTCGGGCGACGGCCCCGTCGGCGCATAGCCGCGCATGAACGGCGCCACGGCGCGGTACCCGGCATCGGCGAGTGCGACGAGCACACCGCGCCACGACCGTGCAGAGTCGGGGAAGCCGTGCAGGCAGAGCACGAGCGGGCCTTCGCCCGCCGCGAGGCACGCGACGTCCATCCCGTTCGCGCGCACCCGGATCTCGTCGACGCGTCGGGAGCCCACGGCGCGAGGGTAGTTTGTCGCACATGGCTCGGCTCGCGGCGAACGGGTCCGCCGACGACGCCGCGCACTTCCGCTCGGTCTTCGGCCACGTGCCCACGGCGGTGACGGTCGTGTCGGGGCTCGACGAGTCGGGTGCGCCGGTCGGTCTCACCATCGGGTCGTTCGCATCCGTGTCGCTCGCACCGCCGCTCGCAGGGTTCTTCGTCGGCGCGGCGTCGTCGTCGTGGTCGAGGATGTCCCGCCACGGGTCGTTCTGCGCCAGCGTGCTGACGGCGCAGCAGGACGAGTTGTGCTGGAGGTTCGCGCGCGACCCCGCGCCGGGAAGCGACTCGCGATTCGACGGCGTCGCGTGGACGGAGTCGCCCGCCGGCCTGCCGATCATCGACGGCGCGTGCGCGTGGGTGGAGTGCCGCGTGGAGTCGGAGGTGCCGGCCGGCGACCACCGGTTCGTCCTCGGGCGC
>JBIIHV010000099.1:0-6453 GCA_044235415.1 Ilumatobacteraceae bacterium
TCTGGCGATCGACGAGGAGCTGATGCGCCAGGTGCGCGACATCTCGGCGGCGACCTCCCCGCTCTACACCTTCCTCGTCGTCGACGCGATGACCGGCCAGGACGCCGTGCAGGTGGCGCGCGCGTTCGACGAGTCGCTCGCCATCTCCGGCGTCATCCTCACCAAGCTCGACGGCGATGCGCGCGGTGGCGCCGCGCTCTCGGTGAAGGAGGTCACCGGCAAGCCGATCGCCTTCGCGGCGACCGGCGAGAAGGTCGACGCCTTCGAGCAGTTCCACCCGGACCGCATGGCCGGCCGGATCCTCGGCATGGGCGACGTCCTCACGCTCATCGAGCAGGCGGAGCGGACGTTCGAGCGCGGCCAGGCGGAGGAGGCGGCGGCCCGTCTGATGGAGGGGCGCTTCACCCTCGACGACTTCCTCGAGCAGCTGCAGCAGTTGAAGAAGATGGGCCCGCTGTCGGGCGTGCTCGGCATGCTGCCCAACGCGCCGAAGGAGGTGAAGGAGGCCGCGGTGTCGGATGCGATGGTGACGTCCGCGGAGGCCATCATCAGGTCGATGACCCCGGCCGAGCGCGCCGCGCCCGAGATCATCGACGCCAGCCGGCGCCAGCGCATCGCCCGGGGAAGCGGCACCCAGGTGCAGGACGTCAACCGCCTCGTCAAGCAGTTCACCGAGATGCGCAAGATGATGAAGCGCATGGGGGGCGGCAAGAAGGGCGCCCGGGGCCTCGATCAGGCGTTGGGCGGCTGGATGCCCGGGCGGTAGCCTGTCAGCCATGTCCGTGAAGCTCCGACTCGCCCGCGTGGGCAAGACCAAGCAGCCGCACTACCGCATCGTGGCGGCCGATACCCGGAGCGCGCGCGACGGCCGCTTCCTCGAGATCGTGGGGAACTACCACCCGCTGGTCGAGCCGTCCGGCCTCGTCGTCGACAACGCGAAGGCAGTGAAGTGGCTGCGCCAGGGCGCGCTGCCGAGCGAGCGCGTGAAGAAGCTGCTGCAGATCTGCGGCGCGTGGGCCGAGTTCGAGGCGTCGAAGGCGTCCTCGGCGGCGTCGAAGTAGCGCACGGTTCCGTGGCAGAGTCGCTGGCGCCCGTCGCCGAGTCGGTGTTGACGCACGTCGTGCGGTCGATCGTCGACGACCCGGATGCGGTGCGCGTCGAGAGCCTCGACGACGACGGCAAGATCGTGCTCGAGGTGCGCGTCGGCGAGGGCGACCTCGGTCGCGTCATCGGACGCCGCGGCCGCACCGCGATGAGCATCCGCAACGTCGTGCGTGCGGCGGCCACCCGCGACGGCGTGGACGTCGATGTCGACTTCGTCGACGACTGAACCCCCCGCAGGCACGCTGCACGTCGGCCGCACCGGGCGGCCCCACGGGGTCCGCGGGGAGCTGCTTGTGGACCTCTTCGAACCGCGCGACGAGCGCACCCGGCCCGGCAGCCGCTGGTGGATCGCGGGCCAGTGGCGCACCGTGGCGTCGTGTGCGCCGCACTCGGGGCGCTTCCGCGCCGCGCTTGAGGGCGTCGCAGACCGCACCGCGGCCGAGTCGCTCGTCAATCGCGAGGTATGGGCCGAGCCGATCGACGACCCGTCGACGGTGTGGGTGCACGACCTCATCGGTTCGACCGTCGTCGACCAGCACGGCGTCGAGCACGGACGGGTGGTCGCGGTGATGGACAACCCCGCGCACCCGATCATGGAGCTCGAGGACGGCACGCTCGTGCCGTGCCCGTTCATCGTCGCCACGGCCGACGGGCGCACCGTGGTGTCGGTGCCGGAGGGGTTGTTCGACGGTGCGGATTGACGTCTTCACCATCTTCCCGTCGCTGGTCGACGGGTTCTGCAGCGAGGCGCTGCTCGGACGAGCGCGCAGGGATGGACTCGTCGACCTGAGGTGCCACGACCTCCGGGAGCACACGACCGACGTCCACCACACGGTCGACGACTCGCCGTTCGGCGGCGGTGCGGGCATGGTGGTGCGGCCAGAGCCGGTGTTCGACTCGTTCGAGCGCTCCGGCGCACCGAGGCCGCTGTTCCTGCTGTCGCCGGGTGGCGAGCGGTTCGACCAGCGCGCGGCGCACCGTCTCGCCGGACTCGACGGCTTCAGCCTGTTGTGCGGCCGCTACGAGGGGGTGGACCACCGCATCCGCGAGCACCTCGTCGACGGAGAGCTGTCGGTGGGCGACGTGGTGTTGGCCGGCGGCGAGGTGGCGGCGTGCCTCGTCGTCGAGGCGGTCGTGCGGCTGCTCCCCGGTGCCATGGGCAACGCGGAGTCGCCGGTGGGGGAGAGCTTCGGCGCATCGGGACTGCTGGAGGAACCGCAGTACACGCGGCCGGCGGAGTACCGGGGGTGGAGCGTGCCGGACGTGCTGCGCAGCGGCGACCACGCACGCGTCGCGCGGTGGCGACGGGCCCAGGCGCTGCACCGCACCCTTGCGCGGCGTCCCGACCTCGTCGACTCGGCGGGAGGGCTGTCCGACGCGGACCGCCGCCTGTTGGAAGAGTTCCCCGCCGTCCCGTATCCTTTCCACTTCGCCCTCGGGCAGGAGGATCCCTCGCCATGAAGACCACCGATCTCGTCGACAACCAGCACAAGCGCACCGACCTGCCCCAGGTACGCCCGGGCGACGAGGTGAAGGTCCACGTGCGCGTCGTCGAGGGCGGCAAGGAGCGCGTGCAGATCTTCCAGGGCAACGTGGTCGCGATCACCGGCTCGGGCATCGCCGAGAGCTACACGGTCCGCAAGCTGTCGTACGGCGTGGGCGTCGAGCGCACGTTCCCGTTCCACAGCCCGTCGGTTGCGAAGCTCGAGGTCGTGCGCCGAGGCGACGTGCGCCGCGCGAAGCTGAACTACCTGCGCGACCGCAAGGGCAAGTCGGCCCGGGTGCGCGAGAAGCGCGACGAGCAGCAGCAGTAGCGGCTTCCGCTCCGACGGGTCACCGCACACCTTGAACACCGACGACCTCGACAACTTCGAGGCCGAGCGCGAGTTGCAGCTCGCGCAGGAATACCAGGACGTCGTAGGCATGTTCCGCTACGCCGTCGAGACGGACCGCCGTTTCTACCTCGCCAACTCGGTCGACGTCTCCGTCCGGCAGGACGGCCCCCGCCCGCTCATCGAGGTCTCGCTCTCCGACGCTTGGGTGTGGGACATGTACCGCCGTACCCGCTTCGTCCCGAAGGTGAGGATCCTCAGCTTCAAGGACGTCAACGTCGAGGAGCTCCCGGCTCCGGTCATCTGAACGCCCGCGCCGCGCGCGGGCGCTTCGGCGAGGACCTCGCCGCATCGTGGTACGAGCGCAGGGGCTGCACCGTCGTTGCGCGGAACTGGAGGGGCACCGGCGGCGAGCTCGACGTCGTCGCTGCCTGCGGCACGCTGCTCGTGGTGTGCGAGGTGAAGGCGCGGGCGAGCGGCTCGCACGGCTCGCCGGCCGAGGCGGTGGGGCGACAGAAGCAGATCCGGGTGCGCCGGACCGCGGCCGAGTTCCTCGCCGCGCTGCGCGCCTCCGATCCCCCGCTGGCGTCGCGTATCAGGGACGTCCGATTCGACGTCGCAGCGGTGCTCGGGGCGTCGATCGAGGTGCTCGAGGACGCGTTCTAGCCCCTCACCGCGACGTGCCCCGGCGCTCCCAGCACGCGCGGTGCCAGTGGCGACGCAGGTCGGGCGCGTCGGCGGGCACGCACACCAGGTGCCCGGTGCCGGGTGGGATGTCGCGGTTGCACCCGGGGCAGACGTAGGTCTTCACCGCCTCGTAGGGCTGCACCCGACGGACCCCGACCTCGCCGTAGAGGCCGTCCCAGATGGTCAGCCGGCGAGCGCCCACGCCACCATCGCGGCGATCGTCGCGAGCGCGCCTGCGACCAGCAGCGCGTCGGTGCGCCGGGGGATGCGGCGGCGGTGCGGGTCGAATCCCATCGCGTCAGTATTGTCGCCCCCATGGACACCGTCGTCGTCGAGCGGAATGACGGCATCGTCACGGTGACGGTGTCGAACCCGGGCAAGAAGAACGCGGCGTCGCCGCAGACGTGGGCCGACCTGCGCGACGCGTTCACCGAGATCGGGGACCGCGCCGAGGACCGCGTCGTCGTGTTGACGGGCGCGGGCGGCGACTTCTGCAGTGGCGCCGACCTCTCCACGGGACCGGGCCGCCAGGGTTCGCACCCGCTGCGCTCGATGCGCACCGTCAATGCGGCGTGCGCCGCCCTGTTCAACCTGCCGCAGCCCACGATCGCGAAGGTGCGGGGAGTCGCGGTGGGGGCGGGGTGCAACATGGCCCTTGCGTGCGACCTTGTGGTCGCGTCCGACACCGCGCGCTTCTCGGAGATCTTCTCGCGGCGCGGTCTGTCGGTGGATTTCGGCGGATCGTGGCTGCTGCCGCGGCGGGTGGGGCTGCACCGGGCGAAGGAGCTCGCGCTGTTCGGCGGAATCCACGGCGCACGCGAGGTCGAGGCGATGGGCCTCGTCAACCGGGTGCTGCCCGATGGCGAGCTCGACGCCTTCGTCGACGGCTGGGCACGGACGCTCGCCGCAGGGCCGCCGATCGCCCTCGCCCTCACGAAGCGGCTGCTCAACAACGCGGGTTCGCTGTCGCTCGAGCAGGCGCTCGACGAGGAGGCGGCGGCGCAGTCCGTGAACCTCGTGACCCGCGACGTCGCCGAGGCGACGACGGCGTTCCTCGAGAAGCGCGAGCCGCGCTTCGAAGGCCGCTGACGCGGCTGACGCGGCTGACGCGGCTGACGCGGTCGCGTGCCGCACCGGAAGTAGCGTCGCGCGCGTGAGGAAGCGCAGGTGTGCCGCCGTGTTCGCCGTGCTGCTGCTGGCGTCCCTGCCCGCATCCGCGCTCGCCACCGCGCCGCCGGACGAGGACGTGCCCGATGAGCAGGGCGACGTCGTCGACGTCCCTGTCGAGTCGGTGCCGCTGAATCCGTCGGCCGCGACCACCATCCCCGCCGGATGCCCCGCCCCGGCGGTGCCGCAGATGGTGTTCCTCGGCGAGGCCGTCGAGGTGGGTGAGTCGACGGTGACGTTCCGCGTGGAGCAGATCCGCGACGGCACGCCGGCGGGCTACCTGCTCGGCGACCGCGTCGAGGTGCGCTACGGGCGCGACGCGCAGCTCGTCGAGCGCGGTCGCAGGTACCTCGTCGGCACTGCGAGCGACCCGTACTCGCCGCTGCTCTCGTCGAAGGTGCGGCGCGACGAGCCGCTCTTCGGCGGCGATGCGGTCATCGGACTCACAGGATCGGCCGAGGCGTGCCCCGACTTCGACGACCCCATCCGCACGGTGTTCGAGGACGGGACCCCGATCGACTCGGGCGTGCTCAGGCCGATCCGCGACGGTGCGGGACTGTTCGCGCTCGCCCCGCTGCTGTCGATCGTGCTGGTGTTGGGTTGCCTGGTCGCGCTCGCAATGGTCCGCGCGATCGTGGTGGCGTCGCGCGCGGCTCGGGGAAGGACCGGCGTCAGGCGGTAGCGGCCTGTGCGCGGGAGCGCAGGTCGGTCACCGCGTGGCCGAGCCCGAGGGGGTCGCGGAACAGCGCGCTGCCGGCGACGAGCACGGTCGCACCCGCGCGGGCGGCGCCGGCGATGGTGTCGGGGGCGATGCCGCCATCCACCTCCACCACGGCCTCGACGCCGGCGTCGTCGATCATCCTGCGCACCTCGGCGATCTTCGGCTCCATCGACGCGATGTAGCGCTGTCCGCCGAAGCCCGGGTTGACGGTCATCACGAGCACCATGTCGACGAGGTCGAGCACGTGTGCCACCGCCGAGGCGGGTGTCGCGGGGTTCAGTGCGACCGCCGCGGTGGCACCGAGGTCGCGGATGGCGCCGAGCGTGCGGTGGAGGTGCGTGCAGGCTTCGGCGTGCACGATCAGCCTCTGGCAGCCGGCCTCCACCCATCGCGCAGCCATCGCGTCGGGCGTGAGCACCATGAGGTGCGCCTCGAACGGCAGGGAGGTGAGCCCCCGCACCGAGGCGATGACGTCGGGTCCGAACGTGAGGTTCGGCACGAACTGCCCGTCCATGACGTCCCACTGGATGAGGTCGACGCCGGCGGCGTCGAGGTCGACGACCGCCTGTCCGAGCTTCGAGAAGTCGACCGGCAGCACCGACGGCGCAATGCGGATGGTGCGGTCCACGCAGCGATCCTAGGTGCGCGGACGCTCCCGCCACCGTAGGGTCGTTGCGTGGACGGGCTGACGGTGCGTGCGGAGCGGCTCGTGGCGGGTGGCGACGCGCTCGCGCGCCTCGACGACGGACGCGTGGCATTCGTGCCGGGCGCGCTGCCCGGCGAGCTGGTGCGCGCGTCGCTCGCGGAGGACCGCGGCGACTACGTGCGGCTGTCGCTGGGCTCGGTGGTCGAGCCGTCGCCGTCGCGCGTTCAGCCGGCGTGCCCGAGCGTCGCGGAGGGCTGCGGCGGGTGCACGCTGCAGCACCTCGAACGGGGCGCGCA
>JBIIHV010000162.1:0-4665 GCA_044235415.1 Ilumatobacteraceae bacterium
CCGCGCCGGGCCAATTCCGCCGAGAGCGCCACGGTCTGCACGAACAACGGGTCGTCCTGCGTGACCCGTGCCGAGCCGAAGATCGTCACCTTGCGTTCGTGCCGGTGCTCCTTGAAGACGAGGAATGCCTCGCGCATCTCACGAAGCACCGATGCTGCGATCTTCATGTCCAGCGTGGAGTGGCCGTCCGACGACATCGCAATCGCGGTGCGGACGAGGGCGGACACGTAGTCGTGTTCGTATCCGCCGCCGAACTCCTCGATCAGGGCGGCAACGGCCTCGTCGAGGGCGTCCGGGCGCGTCATCGACCGTGCGCCAGCCGGGAGGCCACGGCGGCCAGGACGGAGTCGATGCTCGACTCGAACGCGGCGATTCCCTCCGATTCCAATCGAGATGCCGCGGACGCAACGTCGACGACGGCCGAGATCTCGGCCCATGCGTCCCGCGCAGCGGCGAGTCCGTCCTCCAGGACCGGCACGGGCGATCCGTGGTCCTCGAAGGCGAGCAGCGTCCCGAGGGGGAGCGTGTTCACCGTGCCAGGTGCGACCAAGGCGTCCACGTACATGGTGTCGGGGTAGGACGGGTTCTTCGTGGAGGTCGACGCCCACAGTGGCCGCTGCGGCGTGGCACCCCGATCGGCCAGTGCCTGCCACGAATGTCCGGCATACCGCTCGCGGGCGAGCGACCACGCGAGGGTTGCCTGCGCAATGGCTGCGCGTCCACGCAGGTGGCCGGGAAGCTGCGGGTCGAGGAGGGAATCCACCCGTGACACGAAGAAGCTGGCGACGCTCGCCGTGCGGGGGAGCGACCCGGGATCGGTCGCAGCCAACCGCTCGAGTCCGCGCTGGTGCGCCCCGATGACCTCGGCGTAGCGTTCCAACCCGAAGATGAGCGTCACGTTGACGTTGACCGCACGGGCGAGGAGCTCCTCGGCGGCGACGACCCCCGCCGCGGTCGCTGGGACCTTGATCATGACGTTCGGCCGGGCGAGGCGGCTCCACAGCGACATGGCCTGCTCGACGGTTCCCGCGGCATCGTGGGCGAGCCTGGGATCGACCTCGATGCTCACATACCCGTCGCCGCCACCGCTGCCGTCATAGAGGCCTGCGAAGAGGTCCGCGGCAGCCGCGACGTCCCCGCACGCGATCCCCCAGAAGGTTTCCTCTGCGTCCGCATTCGCGCGGGCGGCCTGGGCAATCGACGCGTCGTAGGCGCCGGTCGAGCGGAGCGCCGCCTCGAAGATCGACGGGTTCGAGGTGAGCCCGCGGACGCCACGCGACACGAGTGCGGAGATCGTTCCGTCCTCCAAATGGTCCCGACGCAGATAGTCGAGCCAGGGACTCTGCCCTCCCGCTGCATGGAGATCGAGGAGACGGCTCACTGCGCAGTGGACGGGTCGAGGAGCGACTGCACCGCACCGGCCACGGCCTCGGCAGTGACGCCAAAGCGGGCCATCACGACCTCGCCTGGGGCGCTCGCCCCGAAATGGTCGATCCCGACCGATGCGTCGGCCCATCGCGACCATCCGAAGGTCGATCCCGCCTCGACGGAGACGACGGGTACTCCGCCCCCGAGGATTTCGCGACGACGGGCGGGGGGCTGCTTGGCGAACCGCTCCCACGACGGCATCGACACCACTCGGCTACCGATGCCGGACCGCGACAACCGCTCAGCCGCGTCCAAGGCCACGTGCACCTCGCTGCCCGTCGCAACGATCGTCGCCTGTGGCGACGACACGTCGCGGATGACCGCGGCACCCGGTGCGACCGCTGAGCCGTCCGTGACGTGGGGCAGGTTCTGGCGCGACAGAATGAGAGCCGTCGGCCCAGGGGTTGCGAGCGCGACGAGCCATGCCTCGTGGGTCTCGGCGGCGTCTGCCGGCCGGATGACCTGGAGCCCGGGGATCGCCCGCAGCGATGCGAGGTGCTCGACGGGCTGGTGGGTCGGACCATCCTCTCCGACGCCGACCGAGTCGTGGGAGAACACGAACACGGCGCGCGCATGCGACAACGCGGCGAGCCTGATCGACGGACGCATGTAGTCGGCGAAGACGAGGAAGGTCCCGCCCACGGGCTGCACCGACCCGTGGAGCGCCATGCCGACGAGGGCCGCCCCCATTGCATGCTCGCGGATGCCGTAGTAGATCTGCCGGCCGCCGGCGTCGGTTGCGGAGTGACGGCCGAGCGAGGGTGCCTTGACGCCGGTGTTGCCGGTGAGATCCGCCGATCCGACGAGCAGGTCGGGAAGCACGGCTGCCGACGCATCGACCGCGGCGGCCAGCGACTGCCGTGTCGCCTGCGGCTTCGCGCGGTCGATCGGCGGTAGCGCGGCGCGAACCGCCTCGATCGCGGGGGCGGCGCCATGCGACGGGAGTGAAGGCGCTCCCGACGACGTGCGCACGTGCTCCGCGACGAATGCGCGTCCTCGACCGGCCATGGCACGTCGATACGCGGAGACAAGATCCTCGGGCATCCACAACGGCTCATCGGGGATGCCGAGCAGCGCCTTCGTCCGGGAGATCTGCTCGGCGGTGAACGGGTTGCCATGGGCTTCGTGACGGTCCGTGAGGTCGGGAGAAGGGGTGCCGATGCGTGTGCGCAACGTGCACAGCACCGGCCTGCCCCTGGAGGCGCGCGCCTCGAGCAGGACCGCCTCGATCGCATCGAGGTCGTCGCCCGGTTCGCCGGCGTCGAGCACCGTCCATCCGTATGCGCGGAACCGCGCCGGAACGTCGTCCGAGCACGCCAGATCCGTCGAACCATCGATCGTGATGCGGTTGTCGTCAAAGACGCACACGAGCCGATCGAGTCCAAGGTGCCCCGCGAGCGACGCCGCTTCGTGGCTGATCCCCTCCATCAAGCAGCCGTCACCGGCGATCACCCACGTGTGGTGGTCGACGACCCCGGGACCGTGCCGGTCGCGGAGATGCCGCTCCGCGACCGCCATGCCCACCGCATTTGCGAGTCCCTGTCCGAGCGGCCCCGTCGTCACCTCGACGCCCGCCGTCACGCCGACCTCCGGATGTCCGGGCGTGCAGGAACCCCACGATCGGAAGGCTGCGAGATCCTCCCGTTCGATGCCGTAACCGGACAGCGCAAGCAGCGCGTACTGGAGGATCGAGGCGTGCCCGTTGGACAGCACGAATCGGTCGCGGTTCTCCCATTCGGGCTGGGTCGGATCGTGACGCATCACCCGGCTGTAGAGGACGTGCCCGAGCGGGGCGAGGGCCATGGCCGTCCCCTGATGGCCGCTGCGGGCGAGGAATGGAGCGTCCATTGCGATGCCGCGGATGACCGCAACTGCGAGCCGATCCTGCTCCGGGGTAAGTCGCTCGGTCACGCGCCGAGAGTAGTTGCCGTGCGGATGATCCGTCCGGTACCGGATGCGACCGGGAGGTACTCTCGGACCGTGCGCCCTTCGTCGGTGCTCTCCGAGCTCGAGTCGATGCGCCTGCTCGCTCCGTTCGGGGTGCCGTTTCCCCGCGAGCGATCCGTCGCGTCGTCCGAGGAAGCCGTTCTCGCGGCACGCGAGATCGGGTTTCCCGTCGTCATCAAGGTCTCGGGCCGCGGCCTCGCCCACAAGAGCGACCGCGGACTCGTGGAGCTGGGTCTGTCCGACGAGGCGGCGGTCGAACGGGCCGTGGCGCGGCTTCAATCGCGCCTGGTCCCCGCCGACGGGGAGACCGAGTTCCTCGTCGGGGAGATGGTCTCCGGAAACCGCGAGTTGATCGTCGGTGCGCGCCGCGATGCATCCTTTGGTTCGGTGGTGGTGGTCGGTTGGGGCGGCGTCCTTGCGGAGGCGATGGATCGAACCGCGTCGGCGCCGTTCCCCGTGGGCCAGGACGACGTGGACGACCTCTGTCGGCGGGCTGGACTCGACACCCTGCTCGGCGAGGTTCGTGGCGAGGGTGCCGTCGATCGTGCCGCGCTCCGTGGCGTGATCCGCGCACTCGGAGAGGCCATGGAGCGGATGCCCGAAATTGCGTCCATCGACCTCAACCCCTTGAAGATCGGGAGGGACGGCCGGCTCATTGCGGTCGACTGTCTCGTCGAACTCGGTGAACCTGCATCGGCCCACCCATTCCGCACGTTCCGACCCGGACCGAGCCACCTCAGGGCGCTCTTCGATCCCACGTCGGTGGTGGTCGTCGGTGCATCGACCCACCCTGGAAAGTTCGGATTCGTCACGCTCCACAACCTGATCGCAGCGGGCTTTCCCGGCCGAGTGTGGGCGACGAACCCCGCCTCGCCGGTGATCCTCGGGGTCCCCACCGTGCCGTCGGTGTCCGACGTGCCCGAACAGGTCGACCTTGCCGTCATCTGCACGCCTTCCTCGGTGAACGAGTCCATCGTGAGGGAGTGCGCGGCACGGGGTGCCCGAGCCGTCTTCGTGGCGTCGGCGGGGTACCGCGAATCGGGTGACCCCGACGCGGAGGAACGGCTCGCACTCCTGTGCTCCTCGCTGGACCTGATGATGGTGGGGCCGAACGGACAGGGCGTCGTGAGCACGACGTCGCGCCTGTGTGCGCAGATCGTCGCCCCGTATCCGCCGACCGGACGCGTCTCCATCGTGTCCCAGAGCGGCAACCTGGTGTCGTCGTTCGAGAACATGTCCGTGTCCAGTGGCGTCGGCATCGCGAGGGCGGTGAGCGTGGGCAACAGTGCG
>JBIIHV010000100.1:0-6439 GCA_044235415.1 Ilumatobacteraceae bacterium
CCGAGACCTGTGGCGCCAGATCGCGACCGCCTCGTGGGAGTGCGCCGATCCCGGCCTGCAGTTCGACACCACGATCAACAAGTGGCACACCGCGCACGCCGCGGGCCGCATCAACGGCTCGAACCCGTGCAGCGAGTACATGCACATCGACAACTCGGCGTGCAACCTCGCGTCGATCAACCTGCTGAAGTTCCTCGATGAGGACGACACCTTCGATGTCGAGGCCTACCGGCACGCCATCGAGGTGGTCTTCACCGCCCAGGAGATCCTGGTCGGCAACGCGGACTACCCGACCGAGAAGATCGCCGAGAACAGCCGCAAGTTCCGCCAGCTCGGACTCGGCTACGCCAACATCGGCGCCCTTCTGATGGCGCTCGGCATGCCGTACGACTCGCAGGGCGGTCGCGCGTGGGCGGCGGCGCTGACGTCGCTGATGACCGGCCACGCGTACGCCACCAGCGCGCGCATCGCCAGCCGCATGGGGCCGTTCGCGGGCTACTCCGAGAACGAGCGCTACATGCTGAACGTGCTGCGCATGCACCGAGACGCCAACGCGGCGATCCCGGGCACCGACGTCGTGCAGTCCGACCTCGTCGACGCCGCGACCGATGCGTGGGGCAAGGCGGTCGCCGACGGAGAGGTCCACGGCGTGCGCAACAGCCAGGCCACCGTGCTCGCCCCCACGGGCACCATCGGGCTGATGATGGACTGCGACACGACGGGCATCGAGCCCGACCTGGGCCTCGTCAAGTTCAAGAAGCTGGTCGGCGGCGGCAGCATGCAGATCGTCAACCAGACCGTGCCGCGGGCGCTCCGCCGGCTGAACTACACGCCGGAGCAGGTCGACCGCATCGTCGGCTACATCGACGTCAACAAGTCGATCGTCGGCGCGCCCGACCTGCGGCCGGAGCACCTCCCGGTGTTCGCGTGCTCGATGGGCGACAACACCATCCACTACGAGGGCCACGTCCGGATGATGGGAGCGGCCCAGCCGTTCCTCTCGGGCGCCATCTCGAAGACGGTGAACATGCCCGAGGAGGCGACGATCGACGACGTCGAGAGCCTGCACATGCTGGCATGGGAGCTCGGCGTCAAGGCCGTCGCCATCTACCGCGACAACTGCAAGGTGGGTCAGCCGCTGTCGACCGCCAAGAAGGACGACGACAAGGCGACGACGCCGGCGACGGTGGCGCAGCAGGTGGTCGAGCGGATCGCGGCCCGTCCGGTCCGCCAGAAGCTGCCGCGCTCGCGCCGCGGCCGCACCTTCGAGTTCCGCGTTGCGGACTGCAAGGGTTTCGCGACCGTCGGTGAATACGACGACGGCCGCCCCGGCGAGGTGTTCCTCACGGTGTCCAAGCAGGGTTCCACCCTCGCGGGCATCATGGACGCGTTCGCGAAGAGCATCTCGTACGGGCTGCAGTACGGCGTGCCGCTGCGGGCCTTCGTCGAGGCGTTCATCAACACGCGCTTCGAGCCGGCCGGCATGACGGACGACTCCGACATTCGGATGGCGTCGTCGATCGTCGACTACCTGTTCCGCCGCCTGGCGGTGGAGTACCTGACCTCCGACGAGCGCGCCGAGCTGGGCATCTACACCCGCGAGGAGCGCCTGCAGCCGACGCTGCCGGGCGTCGAGGAGTCGGTGGTCGAGACGTCGCAGGGTGGCGACGTGATCAGCGACCCGAAGACGATCCCGTCGGTGTCCGAGCTGGTCGCCCAGATGCAGCTGGACGAGGCGCACGCCGCCACGGTGCAGCCGGCCCAGACCGGGGCGATCTGCTCGGGTTGCGGTTCGGCCAACATGCAGCGCGCCGGCGCGTGCTACGTGTGCGGCGACTGCGGCTCGTCGAGCGGCTGCTCCTGACCTCGTGATCCCCGGGCGCCCCGCGAGGGGCGTCCGGGGAGACGCGGTGCCTCCGGCGCCGCGTCCGACCGTTTCGGCTACGCGTCGATTCGCGCCGGCAGTGACTTGATGCCGTTGATGAAGTTGCTCTGCAGGTAGGCCGGCTCGCCGGTGGCCTGCAGGTTGGGCAGGCGCCGCCTGATCTCGTCGAACATCACCGCTATCTCGCGGCGTGCGAGGTTTGCGCCGAGGCAGAAGTGCGGTCCGCCGGCTCCGAAGCCGATCTGGGCGGGGTTCGGCTGGCGGGTGACGTCGAAACGGAACGGATCGGGGTAGGCCGTCTCGTCGCGATTGCCCGAGTTGTACCAGAGCACCAGCTTGTCGCCTGCGGCGATCTTCGTGCCGCGGATCTCGGTGTCGCGCGTCGCGGTGCGCCGGAAGTGGATGACCGGCGTGGCCCACCGCACGATCTCCTCGACGGCGGGCCGGGTGACGGCCTCGAAGTCGCCGAACCACCGGTCCCGCTGGTCGGGGTGCTGCGTGAGCGCGAGGAGTCCGTGGCTGATCGCGTTCCGGGTGGTCTCGTTGCCGGCCACCACGAGCAGGATGAAGAAGCTGCCGAACTCCTGCGGGCTCAGCCGGTCGCCGTCGACGAGGGCGTGCATCAGCACGCTGGTCAGGTCGTCGGTGGGGTTGGCGAGGCGCGCCTCGCCCAGCGCCTGGGCGTAGCCGTAGATCTCGATGGCCGTGTTGATCAGCTTCGCGAGTGCGTCGCCCTCGCCGCCGCCGAAGTCGGGGTCGCTCGCGCCGAGGATGACGTTGGTCCACTCGAGGATCTGGCGCTCGTCCGACTCGGGGATGCCCATCATCGAGCAGATGATCTGCAACGGGAACGGTGCGGCGACCTCGTCGACGAAGTCGAATTCGCCCCCCGAGTGGCGCTCGAGCACGCGGTCGACGATGGTCCGCGCGCGCTCGCGCACGAACTCCTCGACACGGGCGATCTCCTTCGGGGTGAAGCCCTTCGACACGATGGTCCGAAGGCGCACGTGCTTCGGGTCGTCCATCGCCAGCATCGAGCCGAAGAACTCGTTCATCTCGACGGTCAGGTCGGTGATGTTGAAGCCGCGCCCGTTGCAGAACAGCTCGGGGTTGCGGCTGGCGTGCCAGATGTCCTCGTGGCGGGTGAGCGCCCAGTAGCCGGGGCCCTCGGGGAACCCGACGATCTTCGGCTCAGCGAAGAAGCGCACCGGATCCTGCTGGCGGAGGGTCCAGAACGCCGACTCGCGGTGCTCGCGCGGGCCGCGCCAGAACTCGAGGTTGGACAGGTCGATGGCGTCGAGGTCGACGGGGGAGAGCCGCACGCGCGAATGGTACCGTTCGCTGCTCGAACGGATTCCATCGGGGCAGGGGGAGAGTGCAATGGCCGAGGCAGTGATCGTCGCAGCGACGAGGAGCCCGATCGGGCGCGCCAACAAGGGGTCGCTCGTCGACCTCCGTCCGGACGACATGTCCGCGCAGATCGTCCGTGCCCTGATGGCCAAGGTGCCGCAGGTGAAGGCCGACGACGTCGAGGACCTGATGCTCGGCATCGGACAGCCGGCGGGCGAGGGCGGCTTCAACGCGGCCCGCGTGGTCGCCATCCTCGCGGGGCTCGACGACGTCCCTGGCGTGACGGTGAACCGCTACTGCTCGTCGAGCCTGCAGACCATCCGCATGGCGGCGCACGCCATCCGCGCGGGCGAGGGCGACTGCTTCATCGCAGCCGGCGTCGAGACCGTGAGCCGGTACATGTCGGGCGCCAGCGACACGGCGCCGAACCCGGTGTTCAAGCCTGCGGGCGAGCGCACCAAGCTGCGCGCCGGAGGCGGCCAGCCCGCGTGGACCACGCCGGACGGTCTGCCCGACTACTACATCGCGATGGGCCAGACGGCCGAGAACGTCCGCGAGATCGAGGGCGTGTCCCGCGAGGAGATGGATGCCTTCGCGATGCGCTCGCAGAACCGCGCGGTGGCGAACCAGCGCAACGGATTCTTCGACCGCGAGATCACGCCGCTGACGCTGCCTGACGGCCGCACGGTGTCGGTCGACGACGGTCCGCGCGACGGCACCACGATGGAGGGCCTCGGCTCGCTGAAGCCGGCGTTCCGCCCCGACGGGCAGATCACGGCGGGCAACGCATGCCCGCTCAACGACGGTGCGGCGGCGGTGATGGTGATGAGCGACGCGAAGGCGAAGCGGCTTGGCATCGCCCCGCTGGCGCGCATCGTGTCGTCGGGCGTCAGCGGCCTCAACCCCGAGATCATGGGCCTCGGCCCGATCGAGGCGTGCCGCCAGGCGCTGAAGCGCGCCAACCTCACCATCGACCAGATGGACCTCGTCGAGATCAACGAGGCGTTCGCAGCCCAGGTGCTGCCGTCGGCCAAGCACCTCGGCATCGACGTCGAGCGGCAGCTGAACGTGCACGGCGGGGCGATTGCGCTCGGCCACCCGTTCGGCATGACCGGCGCGCGCATCATGGCGACCCTCTTGAACGGCCTCGAGCACACCGGCGGCCGCTACGGCCTCGAGTCGATGTGCGTCGGCGGCGGCCAGGGCATGGCCATGGTGGTCGAGCGGCTCAGCTGACGGGCAGGTTGCGCACAGTCCGCCACCGCAGCGCGGCGGCACCGACGATTGCCGCCATCACGAGACCGAGTCCGCCGAACGCGGCGATGCCGCCCCAGCCGTCGGCCGACCCCGCCCAGCCGTAGACGACCGGCGCGGTGAAGGCGATGATCGCCGACATCATGAGCCCCGCGGCACCTGCGAGCCCCTGCGCGGCTCCGGCGCGGCCCGGCGGCGCGGCGGCGGCCACGGCAGCGACGGCTGCCGGATAGGCGAGCGCCTGGAAGACGCCCTCGACGACGTTGGCGGCGATGACCGGCGGCAGCGATCGGAACGCGCCGTAGGTCGCCACCGCTGGGATGACGAGCAGCATCGACCACAGCGCGATCGACTGCGGCTCGCGTCGGTCTGCGAGCCGCCCGCCGCGCGACGACAACAGGATGAACGGCGCGGTGTAGAGGGCGAACGAGATGCCCACCATCGAGTTCCCGGCGCCGAGGTCGGTGAGGTAGCGGTCCCACATCGCGTCGAAGATGCCGACCGGCGCCTGCATGGCCATGAAGACGAGCACGGCCACCTGCACGCGGGGTACGGCGAGCAACTCGAGGCTGGGGCGCGCCGACTGTCCGGTGCTGGGGAGCTGCGGGAACGAGCGCGGCGCGACGGCGACGAGTGCGACGAGGTTGACGACGCTGAACGCGAGGAACGTTGCGGGCAGCCCGAACGGGTCGATCATCAGGCCCCCGACCAGGGGACCGACGACGAATCCGAGCAGCTCGATGCCCGCGAGGCGGCCGATCAGGAGTCCGCGGCGCGCGGGGTCGAGGCTGGCCAGCAGTGCGCGGACCGAGGGGAACACCAGGCCGAAGGAGAGTCCGATCACCGCGCGTGCGACGACGAACTCGAGGAGGTTGTCGCCGAGCGCGAGCATCGCCGAGCCGGCGGCGCCGAGCGCCATGCCCGACATGATCAGCCGCTTGGCGTGGCCCCGGTCGGCCAGCGGAGCGAGGAAGAGGTTGCCGAGCAGGCCGGCGACGAAGCCCGTGCCCGCGACGAGCCCGAGCCCCGCCTCGCCGAAGCCGTAGGTGTCCTGCAGGTCGCCGAGCGCGGCGAAGATGACGCTGTTCGAGGTGGCGACCGCGAACGAGGACGCGATGAGCAGCACCGCGTCGCGGCGGATGGAACGGGTGTTCCGCTCCGTGGCGGGCGTCACGGCCGCGCCGCGGCGAGGACGACGGCGCCGAAGGCGGGCCAGGCCTCGAGGGCCCACGGGCCGAACTCTCGGTCGGTGAGCGCGAGGCACGCCACGTCGGCGACCGGATCGACCCAGATGAACGTGCCCGTTCCGCCGAAGTGCCCGAAGGTCGACCTGCTGGCGCGCTCCGGCATCCAGTGAGGGTACTTGTCGCCGTGCAGCTCGGGTCCGAGGCCCCACGGGCAGGGGGAGAACGGGCCGATGCCCGGCACCGTGCCGTCGAGTTCGCCGAATTGCGGTGAGATCGCGTCGGCCACGGTGCCGCGCGACAGCAGCCGCGGCCTGCGTAACTCCCCGGCGAACAGGATGACATCGTCCAGCGTGGCGTGCACGTCGCGTGCGGCCGATCCGCGCAACTCGGCACCGTCCATGCCGAGGGGCTGGAACACGGCCTCGTCGAGGTAGGCGGGGAAGGGCATACCGGCGGCGTTCTCGACGAGTGCGGCGATGCGGTCGTATCCGGTGTTCGAATACACGCGGCGCCGGCCGGGCGAGCCGACGGGTCGCTCGCCGTCGAACCCGTAGCCGCCGGCGTGCGCGAGCAGGTGGCGCAGGCTGCCGCCCTCGTCGAGCGGTGCGTCGAGGTCGAGCGAGCCGTCCTCGACGGCGACGAGCGCGGCCCACGCGGTCATCAGCTTGCTGACCGAGGCAAGCCGGTACTCGTGCGTCTCGTCACCGTGGCGGTGCACCGAGCCATCGGGCAGGATCGCCGCCGCGCACGCGCGGTCGACCGG
>JBIIHV010000101.1:0-6298 GCA_044235415.1 Ilumatobacteraceae bacterium
AGTGGCGGTTGACGGCCTTGAAGCCGATCATCAGGGAGGGGATGACGATCGCGGGGATCCACGCGCCGTCGGTGAACTTGACGGTGACCACCGTGCCGGCGACGAAGAAGGTGGTCACCGCACCGATGGCGTTGATCACGATGTGGAATTTCCAGCGCGGTTCCTTCAGGCGAACGTGGTGGATGCACATGCCGGCCTGACTGAGGGTGAACCCCGTGAACACGCCCACCGCGTAGAGGGGGATGAGGGCGTTGACGAGTCCGCCGAACGCGACGAGCAGCCCGCCCGCCGCGAGGCTGAGGAAGATGACGCCGTTCGAGAACACCAGCCTGTCGCCGCGGTTCATCAGCTGGCGCGGCAGGTAGTTGTCGCGCGCGAGGATGGCGGAGATCCGGGGGAAGTCCGCGTACGCGGTGTTCGCGGCGAGGATCAGGATCGCGAACGTGGCGAACTGCGTGGCGAAGAAGAACACGTTGCGTCCGCCGTAGACCTGCTCCGCCAGCTGGGCGAGGACGGTGTTCTTGATCGTCCCCTCGTGGTCCTTCACCGGCTGCAGGTGCTGCGCGAGGACGCTCAGGCCGAAGAACGACGTTCCGAGGATGACGGCCATCATGATCAGGACCGTGGAGGCGTTCTTCGGCTCGGGCTTCTTGAACGCGGGGACGCCGTTGGACACCGCCTCCACCCCGGTCAGCGCGACGGCGCCCGACGCGAACGCCTTGAGGAAGTAGAAGGCCGTCACGGCGCCCTGCATCTCGAGCAGCTCCTGCGCCTCGCCCTCGTGGGCGATCGGCGGCAGGTCCTGGAAGTACACGCGGTACAGACCGACGACGATCAGCGTGAGGAGGCAGACCACGTAGAAGTACGTCGGCGGCGCGAACAGCTTGCCCGACTCCTTCAGGCCGCGGAGGTTGGCGATCATCATCAGTGCGACGAACCCGAGGCACAGCTGGATGCGGTACGGCGCGAGGCCGTTGAAGGCGGAGATGATCGCCGCGACGCCGCCGGCGACCGAGACGCAGACCGTGAGGACGTAGTCGACGAGCAGCGAGCCGCCGGCGATCAGCGACGGGTATTCGCCGAGGTTCTCCTTGGTGACGGCGTACGACCCGCCGCCGTGCGGGTAGGCGTGGAGCGTCTGCCGGTAGCTCGACACGACGATCGCAAGCAGCACCACGACCATCAGCGAGATCGGGACGAGCTGCGAATAGGCGGCCATGCCGATCCCGGCGAACGACAGGAAGACGATCAGGATCTCCTCGGTCGCGTAGGCCGTCGAGGAGATCGCGTCGCTGGCGAACACGGGGAGCGCGATCTTCTTGGGGAGCCTGCGGTGCGCGTCCTCGTCCGTCGCGATGGGACGGCCGATCAGCAGCCGCTTCAGCCACGTGGAGCCGCCGGTGCCGGTGGAGTCGTCCATTCCGACCGAGAGCCTGCCACACCGCACGGCGGAACCTCCGTGTGCGTACGCTGGCCACCCGTGGAGGTCCGGTCGTGCACGTCGTGATCGTCGGCTGCGGCCGCGTCGGATCCACGCTTGCCCGCGAGCTGAGCGCGCAGGGGACCAGCGTGGCGATCGTCGACCGCAAGTCGTCGTCGTTCTCGCGCCTCGGTCCGGACTACGCCGGGCAGACCGTGACGGGCATCGGGTTCGACCGCGACGTGCTCGTGCGTGCGGGCATCGAGCGCGCCGTCGCGCTCGCCGCCGTGACGAACGGCGACAACTCGAACATCCTCGTTGCGCGCGTGGCCCGCGAGCAGTTCGGCATCGAGCGGGTCGTCGCGCGCATCTACGACCCGAAGCGCGCCGAGATCTACGAGCGGCTCGGCATCGCGACCGTCGCGACCGTCAAGTGGACGTCGGAGCGCATCCTGCGGCGCATCCTGCCGGACCTTCCGGCCGTCGAGTGGACCGATCCGAGCGGGCAGATTTCGCTGGTCGAGCGAGAGGCGCCCGTCGAGTCGATCGGCGAGCGGATTCTCTCCCTCGATCTCGACGGTGGGCGCGTCGTCGCCGTGCGGCGGCTCGGCGCAGCGTCGATCCCCGGTCCCGACACCGTCCTGCAGGAGGGCGACGTGCTCTACCTCGCGGTCCCGACCGGGTCGCTCGAGCAGACGGGTGGGGCGTCGTGAAGGTCGTCGTCGCCGGCGGCGGCAGCGTCGGCCGATTCACCGCCGAGCAGCTCGTGCACGCCGGACACGAGGTGACCATCATCGACAACGACGCGGCGGTGGTCGGGGAGTACGACAAGGGCGACTCCGCGGTGCGCTGGGTGGCGGGCGATGCGTGCGACGTCGCGGTGCTGGCGGCGGCGGGAGTTCCGGGCGCCGACGTGGTCGCGTCGGTGACCGGCGACGACGAGGACAACCTGGTCGTCTCGCTCCTGGCGAAGCAGGAATTCGGCGTACCGCGCGTCGTGGCGCGCGTGAACAACCCGAACAACCACTGGATGTTCAACGACATGTGGGGCGTGGACGTGTCGGTGTCGACGCCCCACCTCATCACCGCCCTCGTGCAGGAGGCGGTGACCGTCGGCAGCTTCGTGCGCCTGATGCAGCTCAAGGCGGGCCGCGCGGAGCTGGTGGAGGTGACGCTCGTCGAGTCGTCGCCCGCGTGCGACCGCGCACTGGCCGACCTCGGATTTCCGCGCAGTGCGACCGTGGTGGCGATCGTGCGCGGCGACCGCGTGCTGGTGCCGCGCTCCGAGACGGTGCTGCGCGCAGGCGACGAGGTGATGGCGCTCATCACCGAGGACGCCGAGGCCGAGGTGTCGCGGATCCTCGTCGGCTGAGCCGCCGCGGCGCGGCTAGTGGCCGGGGGCCGGCAGCAGCGTGTACGAGGGGTTGAGGAACACGAGTCGGCCGCGCTCCTCGAACGCGACGCCCTCCACGACGACGCAGCGGCCGTGGCCGATGCCGCGCACGGCGGGCCTTCCGCTGAAGATGACGGTCGCCTCGGCGGTCCCGTCGTCGATGACGATCTCCATTGCAGGGGCCCCGGCCCGCGGCTTGAGCGTGATGCGCTCCACCTCGCCGCAGACGGTGACACGGGTACGGGGCGGGGCGTCGGCGAGGTGGACGAGCCCGAGCGGGGCGAAGCGGCCGGTCAGCCGCTCGGCATCCAGCTCGCTGATGTCGCGTGACATCGAGCGGAGACGGTCGCGCACCCCCATCTACGAACCCGACAGCGCCGAGAGACGGTCGGCCAGCTCGGCGTCGGACAGTGCGCCGAGCGACGTGTCGAACGTGCCGTCGCGCGAGATGAAGGTCCATGCGGGCTGGTAGGGAACGCCGAACCTCGCGAACACGGATCCCTCCTGGTCGATGACGGTGGGGAACGAGATGCCGTACTGCGCGACGAAGTCGTTCATCGCCGACTCGCTTCCGTTCCAAGCGACGCCGACGATCCTCACTTCCGCGCCGAACCGCTGGTGCGCCTCCTCGACCGAGGGGGCCTCAGACCTGCAGGTGCCTCAACCGGGCGCCCAGAACCACATCGCCACCGGCGCGGTGGCGAGCTCGGCCGCAAGGTCGAAGGTTCCGCCCCCGAGCAGCGGTGCGACGGTCGGCGCAGGCTCCACCGGTGCGGCGTCGCCGGAGGTGCCGCCGGCAGCCGTCGCCCCGGGCGCGTCGCCGGAGACGGTCTCCGTCGACGACGCGCACGATGCGGCGATCACGGCGACGAATGCGAGGGCTGCAATCCGCACGATCGGGCGCACGGCGCGAGTGTACCGAGCAGCCCCTAGCGTGTCCTGTCGATGCGCACGAAGACGTTGATCCTGTGGTCGCTCGTCTGCGGCGTGGTGATCCTCGCGGCGGGTGGCTTCAAGTTGCTGCAGATCGCGGCCGACGACGCGTCGGTCGAGTTCCTCGCCGCCGGTGCCGGGGCCGAGGTCGGTGGCGCGACGGTCGCTGCCGTGTCGCTGCGCGACGAACCGGGTGCGACGTACGTCACCGTGTCGATGGCCGGCATGGATGCCGGCGATGCCGTTGCGTCGTGGCGCCTGCTCGCGCTCGGGACGGTGCACCAGCCCGACTCGGTGGCCGCCGAGGACGGTGGTCCGTGCGGCGCGACCGTGCAGGCGTCAGCGACGTGCGTACTGAAGTTCCCCGCCACCGAGGGGACGCGCACGCTCGCGTTCCTGCGTGGAGGGGTGCAGCGCCAGTGGACCCTGTCGCCGTAAGGCGGCGCCCACTACGGTTCAGCGCGACCCGACGGAGGTGGCAACGGTGGCCGATGAGTTCGACTTGGTGGTGATCGGGGGCGGACCCGGCGGCTACGCCGCGGCTTTCTACGCGGCATCGGCCGGCATGTCGGTGGCGCTGGTCGAGCGCGACACGATCGGCGGCACGTGCCTCAATCGCGGCTGCATTCCGGCGAAGGCGTTCCTCGAGACCGCGGCGGTGCACCGGCACGTCCAGCACGCGGGGGAGTTCGGCATCTCGACGTCGTCTCCGACGGTCGACTTCTCGGTCGCGCAGGCGCGCAAGCAGGGCATCGTGGCGGGACTCGTGCGCGGCCTCACCGGACTCACGAAGTCGAAGAAGGTGACGTACCTCCTGGGCACCGGCTCGCTCGGTGCGGGGCACACGGTCACGGTGTCGCTTGCGGAGGGAGGGACGCGCGAGCTGCGCGGGCGCAACGTCGTGGTGGCGACGGGCTCGGTACCGCGGACGATCCCGGGCTTCGAGCCGGGCGGTCCGGTGATGACCTCGGACGAGGTGCTCATGCTCGACCGCATCCCCGCCCGGATCGCGGTCATCGGCGGCGGTGCGATCGGGTGCGAGTTCGCCTCGACGTTCGCCGATCTGGGCTCGTCGGTGACGATCCTCGAGGGGCAGCCGAAGATCCTGCCGGGGCTCGACCCCGACGTCGCCAACGTGGTCGTCCGTGCGTTCGGCAAGAAGAAGATCGACATCGTCACCGGCGTCGCGGTGACGGGCCACGTGCCGCAGCCCGGTGGGTCGACGGTCGTGTCGTTCGGCGACGGCCGGACGATCGAGGTCGACGCCGTCATCGTGTCCGTCGGGCGCAAGCCGGCGACCGACGGCCTCGGGCTGGTGGGCTCCGCCGTGAAGGTCGACGGGCGCGGGTACATCGAAGTCGACGAGTGGTGCCGCACCGGCGAGCCGGGCGTCTACGCGGTGGGTGACGTCATTGCGACGCCGCAACTGGCGCACGTCGCCTACGCCGAGGCGATCCTTGCGGTCCGTCACATGCGTGGCGAGCCGGCAGTGCCGGTGGCGTACGACCGCGTGCCGTGGGCCATCTACTGCAACCCCGAGGTGGCGTGGGCCGGCCTGTCGGAGGACGAGGCGCTCGCGAAGGGCTACGACGTCGTCACGGCCAAGCACCAGTTCCGGTCGAACAGCCGGGCGATGATCATCGGCGAGACCGACGGTCTCGTGAAGGTGATCGCACGAAGGAATGCGGATGGGCGCGCGGGGCAGGTGCTCGGCGTGCACATGGTGGGACCGTGGGTCACCGAGCAGCTGTCGGGTGGTTACCTGGCGGTCAATTGGGAGGCGACGGTCGACGAGATCGCGTCGTTCCTTCAGCCGCACCCGTCGCTCTCCGAGACGTTCGGCGAGACCGTGCTCGCGTTGACGGGCCGCAGCATCAATTCCTGACGCCGGTAGGCGTCGATTCGGCCGCGAAGGTCGCGTGATTCGTAGACTCGGTGCTGCAACGACGGAGGCGCACCATGGCGGACATCCCCCTTCCCCAGCTCGGCGAGACGGTGACCGAAGGCACCATTACGAAGTGGTTCAAGAAGGTCGGCGATGCCGTCGCGGCGGACGAGCCGCTGTTCGAGGTGTCGACCGACAAGGTGGACACGGAGGTGCCGTCGCCGATCGCCGGGACGCTCACCGAGATCCGTGCGAACGCGGGTGACACCGTGCCGGTGGGCACGGTGGTCGCCGTCGTAGGCGCGGCTGGCGCCGCGCCGGTCGCCGCGCCGCCCGCTATGCCCGCTGCACCGGCTCCCGCTCCTGCACCGGCACACGTGGCACCTCCGCCGGCAGCGGCAGCGCCCATCGCACCACCGGCGGCGCCCATCGCACCCGCGCCCGCGCCGGCGCCCGTCGCGGATGCCGCGCCTGCCGCGGGTCAGGGCCTGTTGCTCTCGCCGGTCGTCCGGCGCCTGCTCGCTGACCACGCCATCGATCCCGCCGCCGTCACGGGCACGGGTCCCGGGGGGCGCATCACGCGCGAGAACGTCCTCGACCACATCGACCGGCACGCGCTGAAGCCGGTGGCTGCGGCTGCCAGCGCCGCGCCCGCGGTCGCCACACC